>CAZHUL010000015.1:0-8533 GCA_964535435.1 uncultured Gammaproteobacteria bacterium
TCTACTATTTTTGACTTCTCTTATTTCTTGTCCAACATCATCAATATAATCCATAAATAAATTTAAAACTATAAACTTATTATATCATAAAAAAAATAAATCGTTTATGATTTATTTTTTCCAATAAAGCCTTGCACTAATTTTTCTGCTTCATTATAAGTTTTTACCCATTTTATACTTTTATCACGCTTAAACCATGTAAGTTGTCTTTTTGCGTATCTTTTTGTATCACGAATCAACAATTTTTTTGCTTCTTCCAAATCATATTTACCCTCCAAAAACCCTTTAAATTGCTTATATCCAATTCCACTCATACTTGGCAAATCCCAATGATATTTTTGTTTTAACAATCCTTTTATTTCATCTAAAATCCCTGCTTTTATCATTTTATCAACTCTCTTTTCAATTCTTTCGTGAAGTAATTCTTTTGGTGTTTCTATTCCAATTTGCAAAATATTAAAAACAGTTTCACCTTTAGTTTTTTGCCCGGAAAAAGGTTCACCGGTTAAAATGGAAACTTCCAACGCTCTTATTACTCTTCTTTTATTATTTTTGTCTATAACTTCTGCCGCAACAGGATCTAAAGTGGTAAGCAAAGCCATTAATTCTTCATTACTTTTTGTAGACAAACTTTTTCTTAACTTATTATTTGGCGCAACTCGTGGAATTGTGAAATTATCCACAACAGAAGAAATATAAAGCCCTGTTCCGCCCACAATCATTGGTAATTTATTTTGTTTTATAGCAAGTTTTACATATTTTATTCCTTTGTCTCTAAATTCTGCCACAGTAAAAAATTTACCAGGATCCAAAAAATCTACCAAATGATGCGCTATATCCGATACAAAATAAGTTTTACGAAGACCAATTCTACGCCATTCCCCTTCTGCTTTTGCTGTCCCTATATTCATTTTCTGATAAATTTGTCTTGAATCTGCAGAAATAATGTCCCCATTGAATTTTTTTGCCAACTTTAAGCTCCACTCAGTTTTTCCACTGGCAGTAGGCCCTAGCAACACAATAACTTTTGGCAATTTTTCTATTTCTTTTGAATCCATAACATTAAAAAATATTAAAATACATTTTTTAAAAGATACAAGAAACAAGATAACAAGAAACAAACAAATCTAAAATTTCAAATATCAAATTTTTATATGACTCATGTTATTTGTATCATACACTATAGTCCTCTTTTTTTATTTTCCATTTCCCGAACACTTGAAATTTTTGGACTAATTTATTTCTGTCATTCCCGGCTTGATCGGGAATCCAGAAACGTTGATTTAAACTGGATCCCCAGTCAGGCTGAGGATGACAGAATGAAAACATTAAAGCTTTTCCTGACTTTTGACTTTTTTGCTTAGCCTACCTAGTCTGCTTAATCGTTAGTCTGCTGTCTCATCCTAGCCCACAAAATCCACTCCTCTGCTTTAAAAACCTCAACTGGGATAATCTTACCAACTAGCTCATCACCACCCTTAAAACGCGTTAACTTCATCTCTTTGGATTGTCCACTACACCAGCCATTTTTACATTCATCTACCAAAACATTTACAACTTTTCCTATATATTTCTGGTTCTTCTCATAAACCCTTTCCTTCATCATATTCTGTATTATCTGCCAACGACGCTTTTTCTCTGTTTTTGGAATATCATCTTCAAAAAACTTTGCAGAAACCGTGCCGGAACGAGATGAATATTGGGCAGGATAAGAAATATCAAAATCACATTCTTTATACAAACTCACAGTTTCCTCAAAATCTTTCTCACTTTCTCCGCAAAATCCCACTATTAAATCCGTTCCAATTGCAATTTCTGGTTTCTTTTCTTTTATCTTCTTTATTATATCAAGAAAAAACTCTCTTGTGTGTCTACGGTTCATTTTCTCCAAAATTTTAGTGCTTCCAGACTGAACTGGCAAGTGCAAAAAGTTCATTTGTTTTGGAAGTGTAAGTGCATCTATCACCTCGTCTGTCATAAAAATTGGATGTGGCGCAGTCCAGTGAATCCTCTCTACTCCATCAATTTCATTTACTTCCCAAAGCAATTTTGCAAAATCACTTTCTTTATATGGATTTTCCTTAGAAAAATTTTCCGGATCTGGAGAAATATAATGATTTACAATTTGCCCCAAAAGTGTAATTTCTATATATCCCTTTTTTGCCAAATCTTTTATCTCTTCCATTATATCTTTTAAAGGTCTATTTACTTCTAACCCACGAGAAAAAGGCACAACACAATAACTACAAAAATGATTACAACCGGTTTGAATTGTCACAAATGCCTGAAATTTATTTCTTCGCACAGGATTTAACACCAAATAATCTTCTTCCAAATCTTCACGACGAAATTCTGGATTTATTTCCGCCAACCATTTTGGTAAATTTATCATTTGTTTGGTAGGAAAATACAAATCTACACCTCTTAATTTCTTGCCCATCTTCTCACCCTTGTCACGTCCGGGCATACAGCCTGTCACACAAACAATTAAATCTGGTTTGTCTTTTAACTTCCATTTGTTGTAATTGCGAGTCCTTCCAAAAACCCTATCCTCTGCAGAAATGCGAACACTACAACTATTCAAAATTATTACATCGGCCTTTTTTTCATCTTCTGTATTTTGTAAACCCATGTTACGCAAAATTGACTCCATTCTTTCTGAGTCATTTTTATTCATTTGACAGCCAAATGTGATAATGTGATAATACTTCTGATTATTCATTGTATTTTTTACCAAAGTTTAACAAAAAAATACTAAAAAATCAAGTATATGTCAGTAGAAACAGGAGGATACGACCCAACAGAAACTTTAACACCAAAAATTCTAGGCGTAGAAAAATTTAATTATGGAGATGATGAGGATGACGAAGAAGATGAAGAGGATGGTCTTGATTTTGCAACGCCAGAAACACAAATTGAAAAAGTAGCCGAAATCGCAGAAAAAAAACTCGAAAAACCCACAATAAAACAACCAGAAAGACCAACAGAAACTGAGATAGCAATGAAAGAACTTTTGTTTTCACAAAAAGGAGAACAAGTTCAAACAATGTATAATCCAGAACTTCCTGCAAATGCAAGAAGAAAAGATGAATTAAAAAAATTATTAGAAGGGTATGAAGATCCTCCACTTTCTAATTTAGAAAAAGAAAAAATGTTGCAGATGGGAAAAGAGTTTGATAAGACTAGGGAAAGTTTTTATAGTAAACATAGTGAAGATGATTTAGCTAACTATGCCTCAAATGCAAACCAAAACGAAATACAATTTTTAATAGAACGTAATCCAGAAAGTGTAAAAGTATTAAGTGCCTCATTAGCTGGAAAAGGCACAAAAGCAAGAAAGGCTTTAAAAATTATCTCACGAATGCCACAAACAGAAGGTTCAAAACTAAGTCCTGAATTTAAAAAAGATCTAGTAGATTTAAAATTAGAATCATCTCCTGAATTAATAAATGCATTATCAGCAGAAGAACAAACACAAAGAGTTTTTGAAAACCCAAATTTATTACCACATCTATCAAGAGATGCAAAAAAACAAGCGATAGAAACTGCACCACCAGAAAAATTTACAGAGGTTTTAAATAATTTAGATGTAAATAATTTGGATTTACTTACCGAAACAGAAAGTTTTGAACAAAAACCACAAATAATTCAAAGATTAATAGAGCTATCAATTCAAGGACCAGACTTCTTCTTAAATTTACCAGATGATAAACAAGAAAAAATTCTTAAAAAAATGGACGATACTTCTAGAGAACAATTTTTCAAAATAATAGATAAGTATACTTCTCGTTCAGACGTTCAAATGAGTAGCAGGTTTATAGGAAAAAAACTTAGAGGAATGGTTTCATAAAAAAAGACGGCTATTCACATAGCCGTCTTACTTTTTTACTACTTTCATCTTACCCCCTCAAAACAAATGGTTACCAACTCTTCGTTGTAAAAAGTGACGTTAAAATCATAGTCCGTAGACAAAACATCAAAAATATAAACTGAAGCTTCAGTTCCTTCAATCTTATCTTTTGCTTTAACTACCCCGTCAAACTTTCTGCAACCAAACTGACTAGAAATTGAAATACTTTCAAATTTACTATTAAGAATTTTATGAATTCCATTAAATTCTTCTTGGTTACGAATGTTGACTTCTAGTCTTTTGTTTTCATAAGAGAAACCAATTTGATATGTGCGCGTAGTTACCTTCTTCTGTTGTGAAGGTCTAGGTCCTTGTAAAACCTTACTTGGCAAATCTGGCGACAAAAACCCAGACACAGGGCTATAAAAACGTCCTGATTTTTTTGTTTTCTTTTTATACTCAGATAAAACAACAACATTGATATCTGTGTCTGGTTCATAGTCAAAACACAAACTTTCTGTTCCAGCTTTTGTCAAAAACATTGCACCCTCCATTTGGGTTGGTTCATTCATTTGGAAAGGACTTTCACAATAGATAATCCTAGCAGATATTTTAAACTTTGTCAAGTTAAAAATACATTAATTGACAAAAAACCTGTATATTCTATAATAAAAGAGTAAATTTATAAAAAATAAATATGGGAAATCCAGAAAGTAGAATAATGAGTTTAGAAGAATCAAAAGATGTTTTAAGTGAAGAAGTGGCTGTAGATAAAAACAGAGAAGACATCGTAAAAAAAATGGATGCCATAGACAATAGTCCAGAAGCTCTTAAAAAAATGCGAGAAGAGAACGCAAAAAAATTGTTTGAAGAAGGTGAAAAAAGACGAGAAGGACAAAAACGAATTGATATAATGAAAAAACAACAATTAGAAATAGAAAAAGGAACTGAAGTTGAACAAGCATTACAAGAAACAAGAAAAGCAATACATGAATCAAAAAATGCGGATGAGGGAATTTATTTACCAAAAACAGAACCTTACTTAAAGAATGTTATTACAAAGAATAAAAAAATATGACCGAAGAAAGTAAAATAATGAGTATGGACGAGGCAAAGAAGGCTATAGAAAAAGAAGATGAAATGACAGAAACAGAAAAAGCACTTGCCGAAGCCATGTCAGCAGGCAAAGAATCTGCAAATGAACAAGCTCTACAAAAATATTTAGCGCGAAATAAACAAAAAGAAACAAATACTTCACCGTTAGACTTAAGAAATGCGTATAATTCTGCAGCTAATACTGACACAGAAACCATGCTTGCAGAAGCTAATAGAATACAAGAACAACAAAAAAAGGAAGAAGAAGCAAGAAAAGCTGAAAAATTAATGCAGATGGAATCTCAACTTGAAAAAACTGTCCAATCTGGTGAGGCAGAACTTAATATTGACTCAAAACCAGAAATGAAAGGTGAAGAAAAAATAATATTTTCTCCAGATCTTCAAAAAGAAATAGAAGACGACAAAAGAAAAAGTGTAATAGACGCACTAGCAGAAGCGCAAAAAGCTGGAAAAGAGTCAATACAAGCAGATAAAGAAAAGAAAGATGTCCCAAGTTTAGAAGAATTAACAAAAAGAGCTACAAAAGAAATAGAAAATAAAAAAGCACAACAAAAAATAGAACCAGAAATGGAAAGTGCTTTACACATTGAACCAAAAGAAGAATTATCAGACATGCTTAAGGAAGATGTTGCAGAAGAACCGATTGGAACAAAAATGTCTCCTGCTGAATGGCAAGACTTTGAAGCAGATTTAGATAAAACACCAACAAAAGAAGAATTAGATATATTGCCAGAAATTACAGAACTAGAAACACTCCCAATAAGAGGAATTGGGGAAATGATAAAAGACACACCAATGGACGAGGAAACCAAAGAATGGTTACAATCAAAAAGAGGTTTGCTTACAAAAATAAATAATACCGAAGGTTCAGAAAAACAGAAAAGAGAACTTCTACTTCAAGATTTGCAAGCAGAATTAGAAGAAAAGCAATTAGAACTAAAAAGAAAATGGTTTTTTGGAAAAGGTGAGCTTAAAAAAGATATTGTCAGACTAAACGAAATAATAAATAACAGTGGTTTATTTAAACAAGGAGAAGCAACAATTTTAAGAAAATCTTCTGGAATTAGTAAAGGAACAGGTGGCGACGCAGGATTTGCCAGAAAAGTATAAAGAAATAAAAAACCGCCAAATGGAGCTGTCCCAAATGGCGGTTTTTTATTTATTTGTCATTTTTAATTGTACGTTTTAGTGAGCTAAAGAATGGGATTTCTCTCTTCGCTCGGGATGACACTAAAGAACAGCAGATTAAGTAAGGAATTTACTTAACTACGAAGTAGTCTTAGATCTTAATTCTTAGTTCTTAAAATGTCATCCCCAACTTGATTAGGGATCCAGGGTTTATATCAACGTTTCTGGATTCCCGATCGAGCCGGGAATGACAGGAAGAGAACATTGTTTAGTTTGTAATTGTATGTTTTTGTAAAACAAAAAATGGGACCCTCTCTTCGCTCGGGATGACGTGAATATTTTCCCCTCTGTCATTCTCAGCTTGACTGGGGATCCAGGGTTTAAATCAATATTCTTTTTTGTAGACTCTGGATTCCCAGTCAAGCTGAGAATGACAATTTTTCCGAAGTCAGAAGACTGAAGTCTAAAGTCTGAAAATAATTTTAATTATTTTCGTTCCCCTATCTCCTTTTTTATTCTACTAATAAATTCATCTTTATTAATATTTTCGGTTTCTCCATCTTTATCTCGCATTCGTACTGCCATATTATCACCACTCAACTCCCTCTCGCCTACCACGATTATATATGAAACTTTATTCTCTACAGCTTTACGAACTTTTTTTCCAACTGTTTCGTCTGCACTATCTATTTCAAAACGAACACCAGCTTCTGTAAACTTTTGTGCCAATTCTTTTGTACCTTCCAAAAACTTTTCAGAAACTGGAATAAATTGAACCTGAACAGGAGCTAACCAAACTGGCCATTTCCCTGCATAATGTTCTATCAAAAATGCTATAAAACGCTCATGTGTAGAAAGTGGTGCTCTGTGAATTACAAAAACTTCATTATTTTCTGTTCCTGTTTCATCTACATATTTTAAACCAAACCTTTCTTTTGCCAAAAAGTCCAATTGAACAGTAGACATTGTTTCTTCTCTTCCAACAATAGATTTAAATTGAACATCTACTTTTGGACCATAAAAAGCTGCTTCATCGCTAACTTCTATAAAAGGAACTCCCATTTCTTCCAAAACTTCTCGCAAAACACCTTCTGCCATTTCCCAATTTTCTGGCTCATTAATATATTTTTCTGTTTTTTCTGAATCCCATTTTGACAATCTAAACCAATAATCTCTAAGATTAAATAATTTAAAGTAATCTATAGTCATCTGTAAAACAGCTCTAAATTCGTCTTTAATTTGATCTTTACTACAATATGTATGCGCATCATTCATAGTAAGCCCACGCACACGTAAAAGCCCCGCCAGCGTGCCAGAAAGTTCATTCCTATAAACTGTACCATACTCTGCTATTCGCAGTGGTAGCTCTTTGTAGCTTCTAGGTTTGTGCCCAAAAACCAAGTGGTGATGCGGGCAGTTCATAGCTCTCAAATAATATGTTCCATCGTCCATTTCCATTGCCGGGTACATTCCATCTTTGTAATAAGGCAAATGACCAGAAGTTAAATACAATTCTTCTTTTGCCAAATGCGGAGTCACCACACGAACATATCCTGCTTTGTTTTCTTTTTCTATCGCCAACTTTTCAATTTCATTTCTAATAATTGTTCCATTTGGCAACCACATTATCAAACCTTTACCAACTTTTTCATCCACAAAAAATAATTCTTGTGCTTTTGCAATTTTTCTATGATCTCTTTTTTCTACTTCTGCCAGCATTTCCAAATGATTATCTAATTCTTCTTTTGTTTCAAAATAAACCCCATAAATACGCTGAAGTTGAGGATTTTCATTTTTCCCCCTCCAATATGCTCCTGCTAAACGAACTAGTTTTAACCCTTCTAGGTTTAATTCACTAGTATTTTCTACATGAGGCCCACGACACAAATCTGTAAATTCACCAGTTTTGTAAAGTGAAACATTCTCAATTGATTCGCCCAAATCTTGTTTTTCTTCTTCACTTATTTTTGTAGTTCCGTGTTCTTTTAGGTCGTTTAATAACTCTACTTTGTAAGTTTGTCCGTTTTTTTCAAAAAAATTAATTCCGTCTTCCAAACTCATTTCTTGTCTTTCAAAAGCAAGCCCACTTTTTATTAATTCTTTTGCTTTGTCTTCTATTTTTTGTAAATCTTCCTCGCCAATATTTTCTGGAAAATCTATATCATAATAAAACCCATTTTCTATCACAGGTCCAACACCAAATTTTAAATTTGGATAAAGTTCGTTCGCAGATGAAGCTATTATATGTGCGCAAGAATGTCTTGCTTTTGCCAATTTTTCGTTTTCCATAAAATTTTTAAAAAAATAAATGGCACTCGGCCATATTTTCCGGACTTACTAAACTCACATACATTTACTTTAGTAAATTTATGATGTTTAGTCAATAGGATTATTTAAAAAATAATAAATAAGTTTTCTCTACAAAATTTTTAGCCAAAA
>CAZHUL010000015.1:8633-10668 GCA_964535435.1 uncultured Gammaproteobacteria bacterium
AAAAGGAGAAAACCGTGGAAATCCAAAACATTGAAGAAACATGGGAAGTAAAATGTTATAGTTGTGGAGAAAAATATACAACGTTAGCTTCGTCAGAAGCCGAGGCCATCGAAAAAGCCAAAGAAGAACATCGAGAAAGAAATAGTAAAGCACGAGCATACCCATGCGATTTAGGCCCTGATATGCAGGTAGCTTCTAGATATAAATACTAGTTGTAGATAAACCAAAAGCCCCATCCAAAATATCTTTTTAGATATTGAGGTGGGGCTTTTTTATATAAAATTATTTAAAATATTAAAAGCTAAAACAAATATATTTAAATTTATTTTGTTGGTTTACACTTTAATATTTTAATAGCATCTGGTGTAATTGTAGACTCATAATGTACTTCATGAATAGCCGTCGCCTCAAAGGGGTCAGCGTTTTCTGGTTCAGCTTTTCGTAGATAATTATGAATACGAGAAGGTGTTAAATGTTTTGTATCAATTTCAAGCACAACTAAATTCTGATGATTTGTCTTTTGTGTTATTCTAGCTACACCTATTGCAAAATCCATATCATCCGACAAACTTACGACATTTTTTTAAAATTTAAAAGTAAATAATTTATTTCATCCAATACGTTTATATACGAATTTTTTAATAACACTCCTTCCATATCTTTATATCACTCCACCTGTTTTATAACGACCTTCACATGGCTATCAACCGGTGGAACTGTTTGAATCCAAGCTGGTTTAAATTCTACGTCTACACTATTTACATGGTCTAATGCCAAAACATATTGGCGAACTTCCTCTTTATTTTTATCAAAAAACATTACTTTTTGAAGTTGTTTACTATCTGCATTTAATTTTGCCATTCCGCTATAAAAAACACTCAAAACAGCAGAACCTCTGGCCACATCATAACTTTCCAAAGACACAACTGGCTCGGCATCACCCTGTTCCACTATTTCTGCGTCATTTACAGCTCTTCTTAAAAGTAAATTCCTTGCTCTTGAATCAACTTCTTTTTTATCGTACATAACGGCTAACACTGTTGCTCTTCCAGAAATAGTAAACTCGGAGACTTCTTCGCCGATTGCTTTGTCAGACTCAAAAGTATTTTGAATTATAGAAAAATTTGCACCCATAGTCGGATTAATTTCTCCAAAAGATTTTTTACCTAATTCTTCTAATTCACCAGTCAACACCAATTCTGCTTGTTTTATATCGTCAGCACTTATAACTCCACTTGTAGTAACTCCACCAGTCATAGCTTCTTCACTCTCGGCAAAAATTACAGCTTGTTTATCCGCGGCTAAGCCTGGAACTGTAAACTTTGTAGGGCCTATATTATTTTCTACGCCCATTGTATCTGAATAAACTTCTGCGGTTACATTTCCTTTGGCAGGAATCGTCACTTTATCTTTAATATGAAAAAGTACACCTTCGGAAGAAAGCAATCTGGTTGTTGCAATTAGTGGCTGAGCTGAATTGGTTTCATTAAACAAAGTCACTGTGCCACGAGCAATTCCCGGCTCTTCTTTGTCTCCTGTTGGGCTAAAAACCTTATTTAAAGTCACCACAGTAGTTGAAACCGTTCCTGTTACAGCGTTACTCCCCTTTCCAACCTCAACTGTTCCACTTACATCTACAACTTCTGTTTTACTTATAATTGTAATTGTTGCTCTTTTTGAAGACATAAAAATAATAATAGCCAAAAGAACTACTGTTAGAAGTAAAAATGAAACTGCAATAAATTTATATAACCTAACTGGTTGTTCTGACGCAAAACTTTTTTGAAATTTTTCTGAAGACATATACCTATTCTGAAATACATTAATTAAAAAGGTTCTAATCGTTCTATCACTTATGCTCGTTCTAAGTGTTTTATCGTTTCACTTGTTCGAAATGTTCTAATTGTCCTAAATTCTCATTTCCCGAACACTTGAAATTTTTGGACTAATTTTTTATAAAAACTTATGTTCCTTTTGAGTATACAAAAGGATAACTAATTTAGCGAACTGCGGTTAGTTAAATAAGTTTTTATAA
>CAZHUL010000016.1:0-10611 GCA_964535435.1 uncultured Gammaproteobacteria bacterium
GTCTCGCTCAAAATTTAGAAATTTTACTAACGAAAGCGTGTTTGGCGACAGTCCCCATAAACAAAAAAGAACTTTTAAAAGTTCTTTTTTGTTTTTTATTATTGTCCTACACTTATGTTCAATATATCGCCTTTGCCTTCCATTCCTGTTTTCAGCTTAACCTCTGCCATCAAATTATGATTTCCTGTTGATAACACTTCATTTATGGTAAAGGTTATATTTCCATCAAAAAGGTTATTAAAATCTGTAATTTCCTGTAATATTGTTCTTGTTCCATTTATATCTTCCAAAATACTAACTAATTCAATTTCATCAGTTTTAAACGGTGTTAAAAAGAAAGTATAAGGAAAATCATTAGGACTAAGTACAATATTATTTCCAACCCAACTAACACTCGGCGGTTCCAAACCTGCTTGCAAATCAAAAATACTTTCTTCTATTTTTCTATTACCCAAATCATCTTCTGCTGTAATTGTAAGAGTATGCACTCCATTTTGAAGATCCGTTCCATAATAATTTAAGTTGAATGGGTGAGTTTTAATTACCCCAACATAATTTCCATCTATTTGGTATGTCACTTTGGATATTCCTCTCGGAGAACTGAAACGAATATCTGTATCAATTTGTCTGGAATAAATAACTTCATTTTGTGCTGGAAAAATTACTTCAATTATTGGAGACATCCCCAAAGATTCTTCTGAATCAAAGTCTGTTGGCGGTTCTTCAAAACTTACTTCCCAATCAGGATTTGCTTCTTTTTTTCTTCTTATCCAATCTTGAATAGAGGCTTCCCAAATATTATATTGAGGATCACTTGCGGGATTATCTGGAAACGGCCCTCTTGGATCAGTCTTAATTACATAATGCAAAATTGAATGGGGTAAAATATAAGTTCTTTCTATTATATTTCCCTCTGGGGTAGAACTTGTTGCAATCCTTCCTGTTGCTCTATTTATCATAAGTGTCACACTTCCACCTTGTGAACCTTTCAAAACAGCCTTTGTGGTTGTATTTGGCGAAGCCGGAGCAAAATATTCTACTGGAGTTCCTTCCAAAGACTTTTTCATAAACTCATTCCAAATTAATCCTGCAACGCTACTTCCACCATAACCACTATTCATTGGAGTGTTGTTTGTATTTCCCGCCCAAACTCCTGCTACCAAACTTGGTGTATATCCTATTGTCCAAGCATCCACATATCCATTTGTTGTTCCTGTTTTTGCTGCCACAGGCCTACCCGGTAAAAATAAAACGCTATTTAAACCAAAAACATAAGCGCGAGCATAATTATCACTCAAAACATTAGAAACTGTATTTGTTACGCCAATATCTAAAACTTTTTGTGTTCTTTCTCTTTTCCATTCTTCCAAAACCTCACCTCTGTTGTCTGTAACTTTTAAAATTGCGACAGACTCTACTTTATTTCCATTGTTTGCAAATACAGAATAGGCAACTACATGTTCTATTAATTTTACCTCTCCTCCTCCTAAAACAAGACTTAATCCAAAATCTCCGGTTGAAAGGGTTTTGTATCCCAACCTTTCTGCAAATTCAATACCCTTTTGTGCTCCAACCAAATATAAAGTCTTCACAGCTGGAATATTTAAAGAACCTTGCAAAGCCTGACGCATCGTTACAGGTCCACGTTCCTGTAAATCATAATTTTTAGGCGTATAACTCCTTCCACCAGCCGCAAAGTTTGTTACAACATCAAACAGAATAGTCTCGGGTGTATAACCCAATTCAAAAGCTGCGGCATAAACAATAGGTTTAAAAGACGAACCCGGTTGACGTTTACCTAACGTAGCAACATTAAATTTTCCTTGAATTGAATCATCGTTAAAATCTTTAGATCCAATCATTGCCAAAATTTGTCCGGTTTTTGGATCCATTGCTATCAAAGAAGTATTATTAGCACCAGCTTTTGCTAAAACTTTCGTACCTGTTCCTTCTACTACCTCCTCTGCAATTCTTTGTTTTTCCCAATCTAGTGTTGTTATTACTTTTAATCCGCCAGTGTCTACTAAATGTTCTCCATATTTTTCTACTAATTTTTCTTTTACATAAAGCACAAAATGAGGGGCTTTTAAATCACCATAACGAATCTCCATATTCAACTCTTCTGCTTGAGAAGAATTTTTTACCTCTTCGGTAATATATCCTTCTTCAAACATTCTCTGAAGTACAAAATTTCTACGCTGTTTTAGCATTTCTGTATCATTCAAATATGAAGAAGGCGCTTTGGGCATACCAGCCAAAGTTGCTGACTCTGCCAAAGTTAAATCTGAAATATGTTTACCAAAATAAGCCTGAGAAGCAGATTCTACTCCATAATTTGTAGAACCATAAGGAATTTCATTAAAATAAATTTTTAAAATTTGATCTTTATTATATTTTTGTTCTAAGCGAAGAGATAAAATTATTTCTTTAAGTTTTCTTGTATAAGTTCTTTCATTGGTTAAAATAGCATTTTTTACTAATTGTTGAGTTAAACTAGATGTTCCACCTATTTGTTTCTTTGTAAAAATTCCCATTATTACCGCACGTAAAATACTCAACGGGCGTACCCCAAAATGCTCATAAAATTTGGTATCTTCTGTTGCAATTACCCCATGAATCAAGTCTTGTGGAATTTCCTCTAATTCTACAATAGTCCTTTTTTTGTCTGCAAAAATTTCATAAAGTAGGTGTTCCCCAGTTCTATCATAAATTTTAGTACTTTGCTCCACATTTCTATCGGTTATTTTGTCTGGATCAGGTAAATCTTTATTTGCCCAAGCTACCAATATTGTCCCCAGAAAAAATATAACCACAAAAATAGTCAAAATAATAAGTCCTATTTTCTTTTTAAATTCACGTTTTTTGTGTGTTGGCATTTTAGAATAATGCTTCTTTGCTTTAAATGGCATAAACAAAAACTTCACTAAAGGCACAAAAGGCACAAAAATAACCCAAAACCAAGGTTTGGTTTTGTTTAACCCTTTTTTAACTAATTTTTTACTATTTTGAACATAACCGTAAGAACGATTTTTAAGCGAAGGAATTGGCATATTTTTGCTAAAATTAGCTAAAATTTATATTATGTTATTTATAAGTTTTGCACTCAAAATACTTGACAAAACTCTCTATTTATGCTACACTAGCCTAGCTAAAATCACAAGCAATATAAAGTCTGGCATATAGTCAGACTTTTAAATTAGATGAGGATTTCCAAAGGTTAGCCTTTTAAATCCAAATCTTAAATATATGAAAAACTTTATTAAAAAATTGAAAACTAAAAATATCTTAAACGGAGTACTTGTTTTTATAGTTGCATCTAGTTTAATGATAAGTAACAACTATCCACAGGTTGTAAGAGCTGAATCAAAATTTTTGATTACAGATCCTGTTACTTTTTCACTTCAAAAGACTGAAACTATAACACAAAAATTTCCTGAAAGCAACAATAGAGAACCTATACAAACTATCTGGATTGTTATTACTGCTTATTCTAGTACTGTAGACCAAACAGACAGTACACCTTGTCATACTGCCAATGACTTTGATTTATGTACTTATTATGATGAATATAACGATTACAACACTATTGCCGGTAATGGACTTATGTTTAATACAGAGGTTCGTTTACCTGAAATATTTGGTGATAAAGTATTTGTAGTTCGTGACCGTATGAACAAAAGATATAACTACGGTCGTATTGACGTATGGTTTCCTACTCGTGAAGAGGCTATTAAATTTGGTATAAAATACGTAAAAATGGAAATTTATAACTAATTTCAAAATTAAGTTAAACAAAAAAGAACCTTTTAAAGTTCTTTTTTGTTTTTACATTCCTTACTGCCTTATAGGCATCACAATATAAACATAACTATTATCATTTTTTGGTTTCAACAAACAAGGTGTGTCACTAGTATTTATATTTAAAATTACATCACTTCCGGAAATTTGTTGTAATCCGTCCAAAACATATCTATGATTTAACAAAATTTCATTTCCATCTCCAACTATTTGTGCATCCAAACTAGATGAATGCTCACCTGTTTGTGTACTTGTAGAAGAAACTATCATCTGTCCGTCACCAATTTTTAAATTTACTGCGTTTACTCCAAAAGTTGTAAATAAACTGGCAGCTTTTATCTTTTTTACCAACGAACTATTTGAAACTGTTGCACCTGTTTTGAACTCCTTTGGGATAATTTGTGCATAATCTGGATATTTTCCATCAACCAGCCTAGAAGATAATTCAAAATTAGCAAATCTTATAGAAATTTGATTTTCGCTCACCCACAAACGTACATTATTTTCTGTTTGTTCATCTTTTCCTACGCTTATTAAACGAATTAATTCTTGTACGCATCTTGAAGGAACAATACATTCAAAACTTTCATCACCCTGAGAAATTTCTAATTTTTTCTCTGCCAAACGATAAGAATCTGTTCCTGCAAGAGTAAGCCCTTTAAATCCTGGTGTAAAAAAACCAAAATAAACCCCAGCTAATTCTTGTCTTATTTCATTTTTTGCAACAGCTACAACAACTTTTGCAAGTGAGTCTTTAAAATTTTCTGCTGAAAAAACATACCCGTTCTTTTCTTCTATTTCCGGAATTACAGGATAATCATCTGCTCCAGCTCCTTTTATCTTTGTTTTGGAACTTCCACAATTTATTAAAAGTTCGTTTTCATCTAAAGAAATATGTATTTGTTCTTCCGGCAAAAGATTCACAAAATCAGTTAAGGTCTTTGCGGGTACTGTAAAACTTCCTTCTTCTTCTATTTTTGCTCTTAGGTGTGCTTTGATAGCAATTTCTAAATTTGTACTTATCATTTCAACCTTAGAACTACTTACTTGAATTAAGATATTATTAAGAATTGGTAAGTTGGTATGTTTATTTGCAATTCCGCTTACTTGTTGTAAAACACTAAGTAAATTTTCTCGAGTGCATGTAAATTTCATGTTCTTTATTAGTATATATAAATATAAATAGAAGTATTAGTAATAAGGGGTGTGTATAGGGTGGATAACTATTTTTTGGCTGTAATTTAAGCGTTTTTATCGTTCTCAAAAAAGTGTATAAACCTGTTAATTTCTTATTTATAATTTGTGTACAAAACTGTTAATAACTTTTTGTCTGTTCATAACTCTTTTTTTGTACACAGGTTATCCCTTATTTTTTAACATTTTATTATACATGTTGTCCATAGCTTATCAACATCTTATCCACTTTTTGAATAAGAATGTATATAATCTTTTTTTATTTTATCTTCAAATTATTCGTTTGAATATAATCTTTGTTTTATTAAATCTATTTCTTGTTTTAATTTTTCATCAGTTTCTAGACTTTTGTTTATTTTGTTGTGAGCGTGCATTGCTGTGGTATGGTCTCTTCCCCCCAAGGTGTTTCCGATAGAAGGGTAAGACATTGTCATTTCGACTCTTAATAAATACATAATTACTTGTCTTGGAAAGGAAATGTGTCTGGATCTACTTTTTTCTAAAATATCAGCAGGGTTTAAACTATAAAATTCGGCTACTGTATCTATTAAATCTTTTGCTGTTAAATTTGTTTTAACCGTAATACTTTTAAGTGACAATACAATTGATTTAACACTATCTATTGTTGGAAAAATATTTTTTAATTCGTGAAAGGCTATGATTTTGTTTAGTGCGCCTTCTAATTCGCGGATATTACTTTGTACAGCCTCCGCCACCATTTGCAGAATTTCATCTGTTAAAGAAAAGTTTTTTTCTAAACATTTTGATTGTAAAATTGCGACTCGTGTTTCTAAGTCTGGTGCAGAAATATCTGCAATCATTCCCCATTCAAAACGACTTTTCAATCTGTCGGCCAAAGAAGCTATATCTTTTGGTGGTCGGTCGCTTGTTAAAACTACTTGTCTTCTGTTTTGGTGAAGTTCATTAAAAGTATGAAAAAATTCTTCTTGAGTTTGTTCTTTTCCACCAATAAATTGTATATCATCTATCAAAAGTAAATCTACATTTCGATACTTTTCTTTAAAATTAGTTATTCTTCTTTGTTGAACTGCCGATATGAAGTCATTGGTAAATTTTTCTGAAGTTACATAAAGAAATTTTGTATTTGGATTTGTTCTTAGCATCGAATGTGCTATTGCTTGTAGCAGGTGAGTTTTGCCTAGCCCAACTCCGCCATATATAAAAAGTGGATTATAAGCCTCACCAGGACGCATTGAAACAGCATTTGCCGCAGCATGTGCAAGTTCATTGTTTTTTCCAATTACGAATGATTCAAAAGAGTATTTTGGATTTAAACTAAAACTATGCCCATCCATTGGAAGCATGCTGGGTGTAAAGGTTTTTTGTACAGGAGGAACATTAAAAGTTTGGGTGGAGTAGTTTTGAGGTTGTTGCGTTCTTGTTTCTCGTTGAGGAGAATTTTCAACTTCTGGGTTTTGTTTTTGAATATTTTTTAAACTGTCTACAACATATGTAACTTTACGAATTGGTTTTTGTGTTACTTTTTCTAGGAGTCTTACAAGTTCGGAGTGGTACTTTTTTTCTAACCAACTTTTAGTGAATTGATTTGGTACACATACCTCTACATGTCCTGCATCATAGCTAGAAATTCCGGTGTCTCCAAACCATGTAATAAAATTAGCTTTTGAAATTTTAAGCTCAAATTCCGCTAAAATTGCCTGCCAAATTTCATGATTATTCATAATTTTATTAGTGTTGCTTTTGCTGAAGCTATTAAATCAATTTCATTGTAGCACAGAATTTATAAACAAAAAATTGTTCTAAATTTAGCCAAAAAATAAAATTGTGTGGATAACTTAGGTGTATTATACACAGGTTATCCACATGTTAACAAGTCTAGAAAAAAAACGCAACTATTAAAAAACGAACATAAAAGTTGACAAAATTCATGAATTTGTTTATAATTGTTTTGTTGTACAATTTTTTATTGGACTTTGAATAGTCCACTTAGTATTTAAATATGCCGAAAAGAACCTATCAACCCAAAAAAAGAAAAAGATCAAAGGCTCATGGTTTCATGGAAAGAATGAAAACTAAAGCTGGGAGAGATCTTTTAAAAAGAAGAAGAGACAAAGGTAGAGAAAAGTTGACTGTTAGTGACGAAAAAACAGGAAAGCGTCTTAGAAAGACTCGTTAAATTTCTAAAAAACTTCTTGAAAAAACCTCAATTAGAGGTTTTTTTGGTATAATGTATTTATGTTACAAAAAGAAAATAGACTAAAGAAAATGAAAGATTTTGAAATTCTCTTTAAAGAGGGGAGATATTTTAATATAGATTTTTTGACTTTAAAGGTTTGGAAGATTGATCCAGAAAAATACCCAAAAAGAAACTATACAAAAGACGATTTAAAAATTGCTTTTACGGTTGGTTTAAAAGTTAGTAAAAGTGCTGTAAAAAGAAATAGAGTAAGAAGAAAAATGCGTGAGGTGGTTCGCTTACTAATAAAAGACGGAAAAATAAAAAAAGGTTTTATGGCTGTTTTGGTTGCAAAGCCGGAAATTTTAGAAAAAGATTATACTGAAATTGAAAAGGTTATCAATAAAATTTTAGTCCAAGCACGCTTAATAGAATAGCAGATTAAGAAATAAGCAGATTAGGCAGATTAAGTAAGGAAAAAACAAACACCAAAAACGTCATCCTGAGCGAAATGGAGCAAGGCGGAATACAGTCGAAGGATCCCGTTTCAATATCATAAAATATAAAATAATAAACTAAACATCAGTCTTTCTCCCTCTTTTGTCATCCTCAGCTTGACTGGGGATCCAGGGTTTATATTAACGTTTATTTGCTAAAGACTCTAGATTCCCGATCGAGCCGGGAATGACAGTTTTTTAATTTATTATGAAAAATTTTCTCAAAAAAATACTTTATATTCCACGCGTGCCATTTTTGTGGGCAATAAAAATATATCAAAAAACACTATCTCCAGATCATGGAGTTTTTAAATCTAAGCATCCATATGGTTATTGTAGGTTTTATCCAACTTGTAGCGAATATGGACACAAAATTATTCAGAAAAAGGGACTTTTGATAGGAATCCCAAAAACTGCATGGCGAATTGTCAGGTGTAATCCTTGGAGTAAGGGTGGAGTAGACCTACCTTAAAAAGATTGACAAGATCATAAATTAATGTTAAGTTGTGTTGAGTTCTTTTAATTATTTCTCAGCCCAACAAAACGGAGGTTTAGATGGACCAAGGTATTTTGGTTTTTATTGTGCTATTATCTATTTTTGGCCCTACTTTTTTGGTCTTTGGTGGGGTTTTGGAGGTCAAGAATTTCTTCGAGATATCTTGGAGAGAAGATCTTGTTATAAACAAAAAAAGTTAGACATTCAAGAAAGACAAATCTCTCTAGAAGAGACAAAACAAAGGAATACGGAAAAGTTATTGGAAAAATTAGAGGGATTACAAAACAAAATACAACTATCAGATTTTGATAGAACCTTAGAAGCAGAAGGAAATAGAATTCTTTTGGAGAATTTAGAGGAAGAAGAAGTAAAATAAACACAAAACTCGCATTAATTTGCGAGTTTTTTTAATCTATAATTTCAATTGTTTTATTTTTTCCAGCTTTACCTTTTTTAATCAAAATTTTGGATTTTGGAATTTTCCATTCTTTACTTAGTAGTTTTATTAAAGCTTCATTTGCTTTGCCATTAACCGGTGGGGTAGTGAGTTTAATTTTAAAATTTCCATCTTCCTGCTTTTCTATTTTATTTTGCGAAGATTTTGGGTTTACTTGAATTTTTATAATTTTATTCATAAATAGTATAAATTTTTTGTTCTCTGTCATTCCCGGCTTGATCGGGAATCCAGAAACGTTGATTCAAACTGGATTCTCAATCAAGTTGGGAATGACAGATAGGAGTTCCTATTATTTTCCATACATATTTTTAAATTCTAAATGACAGAAGTCTGAAGACAGAAGACCAAAGTCTATTTTTTATAATAAGGAAAGTATTTTTTTATGTAATTTTCCATTTGTGGCAACTATATTTGTATCGCCAATTTGCCAGTTTTCACCTTTAAAATTTGTTGCTTTTCCTCCGGCTTCGCGTAAAATGGCAATTCCTGCCACAACATCCCAAGAGTGAACATCTGTCATAATACAAACATCGGCTTTTCCGCTCGCTACGCTTGTTAATTCAACGCCTGCTGCGGCAAATATGCGTACTCGGGCGTTTATCTCGTTTAGGTTTTTAAACACCTTATTTAGCCTTAAAATGCCTTTTTTGGTGTGTCCACCGCAAATTAAGGCCATTAATTGCTTATGTTTTGGTTCGGACACGGA
This sequence comes from uncultured Gammaproteobacteria bacterium, assembly GCA_964535435.1. Taxonomy (GTDB): domain Bacteria; phylum Patescibacteriota; class Patescibacteriia; order Magasanikbacterales; family UBA922; genus JAKITS01. The sequence continues at coordinate 9,307 of CAZHUL010000016.1, forward strand.
AATCTTCTTATTATCTACAAAAGCACCCTTTCCAGATTCTGCCCAAAATACTTCGTTTGTGAGGGGGCTTCCAACCACACCAAGTTTTATTTTTCCATTTTCAGTAAATCCAATATGAGTTGTAAACTCTTTAAATCCGTACGCAAAATTGCTTGTTCCATCCAAAGGGTCTACAAACCAAGTTCTTTTGCTTCCTTTTTCTATTGCGGGCATTTCTTCACTAATTATATTATCTGTAGAAAAATACTTTTCTAACTCTTTTATAATAATTTCATTCGCTTTTTTGTCGGCCTTTGTCACAATTTCCCCATGCTTTTTTGTCTCAATTTCAGTTTGTCCAAGGGAATTAAACTCTTTTTTTAAAAATTTATTTATTTTTTTAGCAATTTTAATTGCAATTTTTAACTCGTTGCTTTTCATATTTTGTGATTATTGGTTCTATTTTACCATAATATGTCATCTTAAGCGATAGAGAGGGATCTCATGAAAGTATCATCAAAACCAATATACAACTGTCATTCCCAGCTTGACTGGGAATCCAGAAACGTTGATTCAAACTGGATCCCCAATCAAGTTGGGAATGACAAATTTAAAAAATAGAACTAACGTTTTATTTTATTATGAATATTTTATGATATTGAAATGGGATCCATTCGACTTCACTTCGTTCCGCTCAGGATGACGTAGGAGAATAGAATTAAGAATTAAGATCTAAGAATTAATTAAAAAATTAAGAACAAGCGAAGCAATAGAATAATTCAAAAATTAAGAATTAAGGAATAAGTAGAATAAAAATAACAAATATAAAAAGCGCCTTCCTTATGGTTGGCGCTTTTGGCTTTTTCTTACTTTTTACTTTCGTGCCTCCTGCACGAAAGTTTCGACGTGGCAGTGATAGCCACGCCATACTTCGTGGTTGAGTGTGTGGCAAGTCTTTTCCACACGCTCATACCGTCCTTTGGTGTACCGACTCACAACTGTGTGTGAGCCGGTGGCGATGGTGGAGACACACCCGCTCGCCATGAGGGCGAGCGAGAAGAAAAATAATCTCAATACCTACCTCCTTTTTTTTTGGTTTTTTGATATCTTCGTTGCTGGGCCTTTTCCCAGCTCGTGAGGATACTACATTCAAATTTGCCGTTCTGCATATGGCAGACGACGGCCCTTCGGGCTTGGTATTGCGGACTTCCGTAGTACCTAGCACTAACACTTTCCGATCCCATCGGGACCGGAATAATTACGCAACCACCCGACATGTAGGCGAGCGAGAAAAACAAAAAAAAGCAACGATGAACTTCTTCATCA
>CAZHUL010000017.1:0-10509 GCA_964535435.1 uncultured Gammaproteobacteria bacterium
TCACGAATCACATCTTTTATATTTTCACGTCCGGTACGATTCCGCGCTTCTTCCAAAAATTTGAATGTAATTCCATCTTCATCCATTATAATTTCAATCTTACGTTTCACAATCACAGGTTTCGCCATGATACTTCCCCCATTTTGTTGAGATTAAAACACCTTTCTAAGGTTAGCATGTTTTCTACTTAATGTCAAGCAAAGAAATTAAAAAACTGACGTAATTTACGTCAGTTTTTTAATTTTATTTTACTTCTGTTTCTGTTTCAACCTCTACTTGTGGCTCTTCTTCTATTGGAGCTTCTTCATTTTCTTCGTCTTCTTCTACAGATGTTTTTGATTGTTCTGTTCTAACTTCTTTCAATTTCTTTCTGTATGTTCTCAAGTAGTAAGCTCTTCCTTGTTCAACCTTCATAGTTCTTACAAGTTCAATTTTTTCTACTACTGGTGAATTTATTGGAAATATTTTCTCTACTCCAACACCATTCGAAACTTTTCTAACAGTAACAGTTGCACCAGCTTCTGTACCATGTTTTAAAGCAAGCACAATTCCTTCAAAAATCTGAATTCTTTGTTTTTCCTCACCTTTTGTGTTTGTTTCTTTAATTTTCTGGTGAACTTTTACGATCATTCCAGCACGCAATTTATTGCGAATATCGTCTGACATATTTTTAAAATCTTATTTGTGGTTTTTTCCCACTTACGGAGAGGTTGAATATTAAGAACCCAACATCGCTAAAATGTAATAATGGAACTAGTTTACCTCAATTTATCTAAATTGTCAAGGAAAAGATTGACAAAATACCCAATATATGATTTAGTTCTATTAAGTTCTTTTTAATTTATAAGCTAAAAGGAGAAACAATGGCAAATACACAAGAACTAGGGTATTTAATTAGACAAGCTTATGAAAACCAAGGTGATGAAAAAACACTACTTCAACTTACACGAATACTAAACCGTATTGGGTATAATTCTACTAGAAAAAACTTAGTGTTACAAAGAGGAAGGTATGTTAGTGTCTTTCCTAAAAATATTGCTGTTTTAATTATAAAAATCATATATTTTCCTCATCCTTTAAACAACAGCAACAGCGCATACGGAATGTTTATCAACAATATCGGCATTGACATCACTGAAACTGTTGAATTTACTTCTAAAGAAGATTTAGATGAAGCTTTACGAACAATAAAAGATTTCTACTCAAATAGCTTAATAATATCCACGGCTAACCATATATGTATAATAAACGATTTGCCTGTTAATATAACTTTTTTTGAAGATGATAAAAAATATGTTAATGGTTACCCTCAGGGACACGCACTAAGTATAAAGTACTCATCATACAGTAAAATCCATTACACACAATTAGTATTTGAATCTTTAGAAGAAAGAAATTTAGCAATGCAACAAGTAAAAGATTATTTTGCACAAAACTCAAAAATTATAATAGTATAAAGAACAAAGACCCAAGCGGGTCTTTTTTATTTGTTGGGACTGTCGCCAAACACCATTTCTACTAAAATTTCTAAATTTTGGTTGCAATCCCTTGTTTTTTAAATTTTATTTCCCTAAAAAATCTACTATCTTTTGTATTGTTTCTTCCATGTGACCTTCTTTATTTTCTACAACAAGATCATACTTTTTTGCTTCTTTTATCTCGTCCTTTACCATCCCCAGCCTTTCCACTATTTCTTTGGCAGTGTGTCCACCCCTATTTATAATTCTATTTCGTAAAATTTCCAAAGACTCGGGAAACAAGAAAATAGAAATGTGTTCAATACCTAACTTATCGAAATTATTTTTTCCGTTTGTTTCTATTGGTAAAAAGAAAAAATCATATTTTTGTGCAGATTGTTCTAACTTTGATTTTTCTGTGCCGTAATAATTTCCTGAATAAAAATTGTATTCAACAAACTCATCGTTTTCTATTTTCTTTTCAAATTCTTCTTTGGAAATAAAAAAATAGTCTACAGCTTCCTGTTCACCTTCTCTTTTTTCTCGTGTTGTGGTGGTCACAAAACGAATAGAATTTGGAACTATTTTAACTAACTCTTTAATAATTGTTGTCTTTCCTCCACCAGATGGCGCAGAAATTACAACTATTTTCCCCCTATTCCCCTGCATAAGGTTATCTTAGTTTGTTTAAAAAATCTTGTAATTCTTGTGGTAGTTCTGATTCAAATACAACTTCTTCACCTTTTAAATCTTTAAATCCAAGTTTTGCAGAATGAAGAAAAAGTCTTCCCAATTCATCTTGTTTCTTTATTAAATTTTTCTGAAAATATAAAATATCCCCAACAACAGGATGATTGTATGCAAACATATGTACACGAATTTGATGTGTTCTGCCAGAATAAATTTTTGCCTTCAAAAAACTAAACCTCCCAAACTTTTTTTCTACCCAAAATTCTGTTTTTGCCTGTTTTCCCTCTTGAATATCTCTAACAGTCCTTAGTGTTAATTTTTTTAAAACAGGGCGTGAAACCATTCTACCATCTCGTCCCCTATCAATTTCAAAATCAATAATATCGTGGTTTGTTTCTATAATTCCATAAACCAAAACTTTATAAATTTTTTCTACTTCTCTATTTTGAAATTGTTTTTTTAGATGTTCATACATTTTTTGATTTCTAGCAACCACCAAAAGTCCAGAAGCTTCCTTGTCTAAACGATGCACAATTCCAGGGCGATTTTTTCCTTCGCCAACATCTTTTATATCTGGGTATTTTTCTAATAAAATACCGGCCATTGTCACTTTTTCCAAAGCATCAGTTTGATGAACCAAAAGTCCTGCTGGTTTTTCTACCACCAAATAATCACCATCTTCTTTAATAATTTTTACCTCAAAATTTTTCTCTTTTTCTATTTGAACCTCATTTTTTATTTCTTCTATTTCTTGAAAGGTTATGTCGTAAGCAGAAGTCAATTTTGCCCCAGCTTTTGTTGCCACTCTTTTATTTATCAAAACCTCACCTTTTTTTATCATTTTTTCTACCTGAGAACGACTAATCCCCAATTTTCCGCTCAAAAAAATATCAAGACGTTTTGTTTTTGATTCTTCATCTACAATAAATTTTTGATTTATATCTAACATTTTTTTCCTTACTTATTTCTTAGATCTTAATTCTTAACCTCATAGAGGTCTTCTGCTGTGCGCCTGGATGGAATTGAACCATCGACCCCCACATTATAAGTGTGATGCTCTAACCCCTGAGCTACAGGCACATTTATGCACTAATAATAACAAATTATTTATAAAAAATCAAGAGCGTGTTATAATAGAACGGCTTACAAACAAACTTTTGTTAGCTAAGTTTAGTTAGAAACGACATATAAAAATAGCCTTTGGCAATTACATATTTTATGAAAGATTCTTTAAGCAGTTTAATAAAAATAGCAAAACAGAAGATGAAACACTCATCTGATCCTATTCATGATTTAGAACATGTAAAAAATGTTGTGGAGCATATCAAAACATTTAGTACTGATTTAAACCTAAATTCAAAACAAAAAAATGCCTTAGTTTTAGCAGCGTGGTGGCACGATGTATCCAGAACAATCCCAAACAAAACTTCTTTTATTTGGATGCCTTTTTTAGATGATATTGTTTCTGCAATTATGCTTTGGTTTTTTACATTAAAACACAAACTTTTTGGAGAATTGGCTAGAACAAGTATTAAATTAATTCTATGCAAAAGTATTGGAACCGGTGCTTTTTTTACTAAAATTTTATTTAAGAAAAAAAATAGATTTTTGGTAGATTTATTAAAAGATGCAGATACCTTAGATATATTAGGAATAGAAAGAATGAAAAAAACTTTAAATCTAGTGGGGGAATCAAAAATTTATTATTTTGGCTACAAAACCGTAACTTGGTGGTGGATATCCAGAGATAAACTAAAAATGAAAACAAAAGTTGCACAAAAATACTTAGAAGATCTAATTAAACAATTTATAGAATGGGTTTCCAGTAAAGAAGTAAAAAATTTTTTTGAGGAAACTTTTGGATTAAAATGGGCAAATAAAATGCTAAAAAATATCAACAAAATACTAGATACTTTAGTTCTTGCAAACCTAAACTTCGCCTAAAAAATAAATTTTTAAAAAATAGAGTAAGTATTTGCTTTATTTTTTAATTTAGAAAAAATTATTTAATATGAACCTCACCAAATTCTCCATCAAAACCAGGAATAAGAGTCACATCGCCTTTTCGAACTTTATCCACAGCTTTTGCAATCTTATCCACAGATACTTTTTCTATTTCTTCTATTTTTGCATCCAATAAAATAAAAAATTCGTTACCAATTTTATCAATTAAATTATTATATTCTTTTTGCACAGTTTTTGTGTTCACACCTTTATCCAAAACATCTGATAAAATTTCTACAAGTGGAACAATACTTTTATATGGAATTTTATTAACTTTTTTTGCCTGACTTTCAGTTCTGTCTGCCAACTCTACTACCCTATTTAACACACCAATTACCAAAGGTTTTTTACATTTTGGGCACAAGCCTTTTATTTTTTTTGTCTCTTCTGGATTGCAAAAAAACTTACAATCTCTATGACCATCTGCGTGGTATTTACCCTCTTCTGGATAAAATTCTATTGTTTCCAAAAATTTCTTTTTATCACCTTCTTGAATTATCCTCATTATTTCTTTATAAGTCACCTCGTCTTCATTTTTAAATTGAAGAACATTTGCCTCGCGACCAAGTTTTTGCGGACTGTGCGCATCTGAATTTGAAATTAAAGTTATGTTATCTAAAGCCGACAAACGCCAGTTCATAAGAGGATCACTAGAAAGTCCGGTTTCAATTGCTTTTATATGTACCGCAAGTTCATCAAACGCGTCCTCTAACGAATCATAACCACCTTTTGACCCAAAGATACCAAACCATGGCGTCCACGCGTGAGCGGGTATCATGACCATTCTTTCGTCAACCCCACGCATCAATTCCAAAATATCTTTACTAGTTATTCCCAAAATTGGTCTTCCATCAGACCTCAAGTTAAAACCTTTTTTCTCTAAAGTTTTATTAAATTTTTCTGCCGTCTCAATATTTGGAGCAAAAATTAACAAGTGTATTCGCCTTGTTTTATCTTTATGTTTTTTTATGGAAGCCACCTCAGTCCCCAAAATAAATTTAGTTTTACTTTCAGAATTTTTCAATTTATAGACTCCTTCTGAACTTTCTACTAATTCATTTTTTATATTCTCAAACCATTTTGGATGAGTAAAATCACCGGTTGCCACCACATCTATTCCACGAATTTCACAAGCTTTTGCAATCTCTGATAATTCTAATTTTTTACTGCATGCACGAGAATATTTTGAATGAATATGCAGGTCTAAAATTTGTTTTATCATAATTATTCAACTGTCACAGATTTTGCCAAATTCCTTGGCCTATCTACATCACGACCAAGCTTAACTGCTGTATAATAAGCCAACAATTGCAGAACAACTGTATTTAATAATGGCTCTAAAATTTCTATTGTTTTTGGCACAAACATCACATCGTTTGTTAACTCTTGAGAATCAAAATCCACCTCCTCGTTCACAAGCAACAAAACCGGACTTTTCCTTGCTCTAACTTCTTCTACACTACTCCTCATTTTATCGTACAAACTATTTTTAGTAAGAATTCCCAACACAGGAAAATTTTCTGACAACAACGCGTTTACTCCATGTTTCATTTCCCCTGCTGGACAAGCTTCACTGTGAATATAAGTAATTTCTTTTAATTTCAAAGAACCTTCCAGCGCAACCGGATAATTTATTCCGCGCCCCAGAAATAGAAAATTTTTATACTCTGAATATTTTTCTGCCATCTGTTTTATTCTTTCTTTTTGTTCAAAAATTCTCTCCATTTTTTGTGGAATTTGTTTTAGTTCATTTATAAGCTCTTTCCCTTGAGAAAGACTGGTTTTATTTAATCTACCAAATTGCAAAGCATAAAGTAATAAAACAGCAACCATATTTGTATAAGCTTTACTAGAGGCGACAGCAAATTCAAGACCTGCATGAATATAAGTTCCCCCATCAGTTTCGCGCGCAATTGTAGAACCAACCACATTTACAATCCCTCTTACAAAAGCACCTTTTCTTTTTGCTTCTCGCAAAGCCTCCAAAGTATCAGCAGTTTCGCCAGACTGAGAAACAGCAAAAACCAAAGTATTTTTATCTATAATTGGGTCTCTATACCTAAATTCACTAGCAACATCTACTTCTACCGGAATTCCAACTAATTTTTCAAAAGCATATTTACCAACCATGCAAGCGTAATATGCGGTACCACAAGCTATTAAAACAATTCTATTTATACTGTGCATCTCCTCTATTGTCATATTAAGTCCACCCAAATGAGAAGTTCCCTCTTCCTCATCTATTCTTCCACGAATTGCATCTTGAAAAACTGCCGGTTGTTCAAAAATTTCCTTCAACATAAAATGCTCATAGCCCTGTTTTTCAGCCTGCTCGTTATTCCATTCTATATGTTCAACTGTTTTTTTAATTTCTTGTTCACTCAAATTAAAAATTTCAAAACCATCCCTATTTATGTCTACTAATTCACCATCATCCAAAAAAATCACGTCTCTAGTGTGTGCCAAGAGTGGTGTGGAATCACTTGCAACAAAATATTCTCCCTTACCAATTCCCAAAACAATAGGACTTCCCATTCTAGCCACAATCATTTTGTTTGGTTCATTTTTATGCATCACTACCAAACCATAAGTTCCTCGTATTCTTTTTAAAGCTTTTTGAACAGCCAAACGAATATCACCAGAATAATATTTTTCTATCAAATGTGCAAGAACTTCTGAGTCGGTTTCAGATTTAAAAATATGTTCAAAACCCAATTCATTTTTTAACTCTCGATAATTTTCTATAATTCCGTTGTGAACCAAAAAAACCTCATCTCTACAAGAAGAATGAGGGTGTGCATTTTGTTCGGTAACACCACCATGGGTTGCCCAACGAGTGTGAGCAATTCCAATATTTCCCAAAATTGGATTAAATTTTAATTTTTCCGCCAAATTTTCAATTTTTCCTACTGATTTTACGCATTTAAACTCATTTTTTTCAAAACAAACCAAACCGGCGGAATCATATCCGCGATATTCCAAACGACGAAGCCCTTGAAGAAGTATTGGAGCTGCATCTTTATTTCCAATGTAAGAGATTATGCCACACATAAACATTATTTCATAAAGTTAGAAAGTTCACAAAATCCATTCCAACCACATACACTTATTGGGACTGTCGCCAAACACGCTTTCGTTAGTAAAATTTCTAAATTTTGAGCGAGACGAAAAGAAAAAATATTTTCCATACAGAGTATCGGAAATATTTTTTCTTGAAGTCGTAGCCAAAATTTAGAAATTTTAGTAGAAATGGTGTTTGGCGATAGCCCCTTATAATTAATATTCCCTAAAAAGTAGAAAGAAGTTATCCTAACGCCTGCCCGCCGAAAAGAAAACGCTGCTCATTCGTTAGGGTGAAAAACATTTTCTTTAACTTTTTCTCTAAATTCTAACAAAAAAAGTGTTGCGTTATCCAATAATTTAACATTACTTAATATCTCAATATTTATTTTTGAAATTATTTCTTCTGGGGGACCACCATCTTGTAATATTTTCCTCAATTTTTTTTGTCTTTTTGAGCTTTTATTTAAAATATCCCAAAAACCATCTGTCCCCGTCACAATATATTTAACTTCATCGGTTAATTCTACTTTTTGCACTTCAGGCGTGTGTGATACCAAAGAAAAATCTTTATCCCCTATACTACGAGTTATATTTAGATAAGACCTGCCATTATCACTAATTAACAAACCTCCGTCTAGAAAATCCAGTCTGTCTTGCTCTTTTTTATTTTCTTTATATCTGTGTGGCACTGTTAGTCTCTTTAGGCTCCCATCTTTTGTGCCTATATACAATTGTGTGTCGCCAACATATGCTACCCACAGATTATCTTCATCTATCAATGAAAACAAAAAAGTTGTTCCGCCATTCTCGTGCTTTTCACGCGCCTGTTCATCAATTCTATCAAATAAATCAGAGAAATATTTTTTTGTAAATTTAAAATCTTCTGGCAACTTTTTTAACTCAGCATTTGCAATTTCCGCAACTAAATTTGATACTTCAGCTCCATCTTTACCGTGTCCATCCGCCATGCCAACAGCAAATTTTTTACCATCAGTTTCAATCCATTTCACACAATCTTGTTGTGAATCTCTTGTGCCAACCAATTCCAAAACAGAGAAGTTGAAGCGTTCGCCTTGTCTTTTTTCAAGTTCTTCTCTTGAAAATATATTTCCTTCGCCTTCCATATTTTTTCAATATTATTGTTTTCTCTTGTCCGCTTCTTCCAACTCATGTGGTCTGTTTACACCATACCATTCATTACTATCTTCCAACAAAACAGCTTGAATTTTTTTATGATCCTCGCGTGCCATCATGATTGCGGTTGGAATTCCATATTCATTTATAACTCGCATTTTTGGCATATTTGGAAAAATACTTTCATACCAATTTCTATCAAACACAAAAGTTCCAGTACTTATCTCTTGAACTTTTTCCTGTTCTTCCGTTAAATATTCCTTTTCTATAATTTTAAAAGAACCGTCTTCTCTTATTACCCTGCCATATCCTATTGGGTGATCAAGTTCAGTGGTTAAAAGTGTAATAGTCGCATTTTCATCTAAATGTTTCGAAACAAAATTATCCAAGGTTTCCTTTTTATAAAATGCGCTATCATCTCCATTTAAGACCAAAACGGTATCAATTTCTTTTGGTAATTCCTTCATTCCAACATAAGCTGCATGTCCTGTTCCCAACTGTTCTTCTTGATGAGCATAAGTAAATTCATCACCAAAATATTCAATAACTTTTTCTTTTTTAAAACCAATAACAAGACAGATATTCTTTTTAGAAAAACCCAAATCAAGTAAAGTATCCACAACATAGCTAACAATCGGTTTATTGCCAATCGGACACATTACCTTGGGAATCTCTATACAATTTAATCTAGTCCCCTTTCCTCCTGCTAAAATTACTACACCAACTTTTTTAAAATTCATAAAAAAATATTAATTTTTCAACTATGCTTTTCCTAAACAACCAAAAGCTTTAAATTTATGTATAATTAATTTTTCTAATGCATCTCTACCAGCGCCTAAATATTTACGTGGGTCAACTTCTCCGGGATTTTCATCCATATATTTACGAATTGTTGCCGTCATTGCCAAACGCAAATCGCTATCTACATTTACTTTTACAATACCAAATTTTGATGATTTACGAATTACACTTTCTGGAACACCTCTTGCTCCAGAAATTTCCGCTCCATGCTCTGTCGCCATTTTTACATATTTTTCCAAAATACTAGAAGCTCCATGCAAAACCAAAGGTACTTTTGGAATCATTTTGTGAATTTCCTCCAAACGTTTTAAATCTAACTTTGGCACACCTTTAAATTTATAAACTCCGTGTGATGTTCCAATAGATACTGCCAATGAATCACATCCAGTTCTTTCAACAAATTCTTTTGCTTTTTTTGGATCTGTGTAAACACCTTCACTTTTTACGTTACCTTCACCTTCATCAAATTGTTCCCCAATTAATTCACCCAATTCAGCCTCTACTGTTACGTTTTTTTTATGCGCATAATTTACAACTTTTTTAGTTAGTTTTACATTTTCTTCAAAAGATAAATGAGACCCATCTATCATAACAGAGCTAAAACCTGCAATAATTGCACTTTTACATATTTCAAAACTTGAGCCGTGATCCTGATGAAGTGCAGAAACCAATTTTGGACTCATCTCCAATTCTGCTCTTACAATTGCAACTAAGTCTTCTGTGCCTGCATATTCACGAGCACCTTCTGAAACCTGAATAATTACAGGGGAATTTGTTTTTCCTGCAGCATCCACAATTGCCTGTGCAATTTCTAAATTATTTATATTAAAAGCACCAATAGAATAGCCTTCTTTCATGGCTTTTTTAAACATTTTTTTTGTACTAACAAATGGCATAAGATATAGACTAAGCTAAATTATATAGTTCTTCCTCTATTTATCTTATCAATAAATAAGGTCCGTAAGCAAGTTTTTAAATAATGGGACCCTCGCCAAATACGCTTTCGTTACTAAAATTTCTAAATTTTGAACGAGACGAAAAGAAAAAATATTTTCCATACAGAGCCTTGGATATATTTTTTCTTGAAGTCGTAGCCAAAATTTAGAAATTTTAGTAGAAATGGTGTTTGGCGAGGGTCCCATAATACAAGTTTATTCTCTTTTCCTATTTCCCGGACATTTGAAATTTTTGGACTAATTTTTTAATGTCATTCCCAGCTTGACTGGGAATCCAGAAACGTTGATTCAAACTGGATCCCCAATCAAGTTGGGGATGACAGGAATAGAATATAATTATGAATATTCTGTGATATTAAAAGGGGATATTTCGACTCCACGAGGTGAAGCCCAATATGACGTGG
>CAZHUL010000018.1:0-10456 GCA_964535435.1 uncultured Gammaproteobacteria bacterium
GCAGGTCAAGTAGTTTTAACACAGGTCGCTTAGAACATATTTATAAAGATCCACACGATAAAAAAACAAGATTATTTTTGCATTATGGGGATTTATTGGACGCTAGTAATATAAATAAAATTTTAAATGAAGTTAAGCCTGATGAAGTTTATAATCTTGGAGCGCAAAGTCATGTTAGGGTAAGTTTTGATTTACCTATTTATACAGGAGATGCAGATGGTTTAGGGACATTAAGATTGTTAGATGCTATTAAAGACAGTGGATTAAATACTAAGTTTTACCAAGCTGGATCTTCAGAAATGTTTGGAAAAGTAAAAGAAGTTCCACAAAATGAAGAAACATCTTTTTACCCAAGAAGTCCTTATGGATGTGCAAAGGTTTACGCACACTGGCTATGTGTAAATTATAGGGAATCTTATAATATGTTTATCTGTAATGGAATTTTGTTTAATCACGAATCACCAAGAAGAGGTGGAACTTTTGTGACAAAGAAAATTGTAGACGGGTTGGTGGCTGTTAAAAAAGGTGAACAAGATAAAGTTTATTTGGGAAATTTAGATGCAAAACGTGATTGGGGTTATGCAAAAGACTATGTTCGTGCAATGTGGATGATGCTTCAGCAAGAAAAACCTAGTGATTATGTTGTCGCAACAGGAGAAACTCACAGTGTAAGAGAGTTTGTAGAAAAAACAGGGGAATTATTGGATATGGATATTATTTGGCAAGGGGAGGGGCTAGAAGAAAAAGGAATGGATAAAAAAACAGGAAAAATTATAGTAGAAATAGATGAAAAATACTTTAGACCAGCAGAAGTAGACTTACTTTTGGGTGACCCAAACAAGGCAAAAAAAGAACTAGGCTGGGAACCGAAAGTAAAATTTGAAGAACTTATAAAAATAATGGTAGAAGAAAGGCTGGAGAATAGTCTATAAAGTCTAAAGTCAAAAAGTCGAAAGTTTATGCAGATAGAAAAATTTGAAGATATTATTGCTTGGCAAAAAGCTAAATTATTAACATTAGATATTTATAAATCTTTTCGACTATGTAAAGATTATGGATTTAAAGATCAGATTCAAAGAGCTTCTGTTTCTATAATGAATAATGTAGCAGAAGGGTTTGAAAGGAAAGGCGACAAAGAATTTTCAAGATTTTTATTTATTGCAAAAGCATCTTGTGGAGAAGTTCGCTCTATGATTTATATTGCACACGATCTAAGATATATCTCAAAAGAAGATTCCCAAAAATATTATGATTTATCTGTTGAAATTTCTAAACTAATCTCTGGATTTATCAAGACCTTAAGGTAGTCAAAAAAGTCTTTATTTTTATTCCCGACTTTCCCTTCCTAGACTTTACGAACTTTATAAACTTTCGATTTTCCTCTCCCCATACTTTATAGACCTTCGACTTTAAGGACTTTCTGACTTTCGACTTTATAAACTTTATAGACTTTATGAACCCATCTTCAAAAATTTATGTAGCAGGCCATCGCGGAATGGTTGGCTCTGCAATTGTAAGAAATCTGCAATCAAAAGGTTATGATAATCTTATTTTTCGTACCAGTTCAGAGTTAGATTTAAGAGATGCAAAAGCTGTGGAAAGTTTTTTTCAACAAGAAAAACCAGAATATGTTTTTATGGCAGCGGCAAAAGTTGGTGGAATATTGGCAAACCAAGAAAAAAAAGCAGATTTTTTCTATGATAATATGGCAATAGAAATGAATATAATCCATAACTCATATTTAAGTGGGGTAAAAAAGATTTTATTTTTAGGAAGCAGTTGTATTTATCCAAAATTTGCAGAGCAACCAATAAAAGAAGAATACTTAATGACTGGTAAGCTTGAGCCTACAAATGATGCTTATGCAGTTGCAAAAATTGCTGGAATTCAAATGTGTAAATCATATTATGAACAGTACGGTTTAAAATATATTGCCGTAATGCCCTGCAATCTGTTTGGTCCTGGTGATAATTTTGATTCTAAGACGTCTCATGTTCTACCTGCACTACTTCGCAAGGTTGTGGAAGCAAAAGAGCGTGGAGACAAAGAAATCACAATGTGGGGCACTGGGGAGCCAATGAGAGAATTTTTATATGTGGACGATGTGGGAGAAGCATCTGTTTTTCTTATGGAAAGTAATGTTGAAAATGAATTGTTAAACTTAGGAATGGGTGAGGACATAAAAATTAAAGATTTACTAAAATTAATTTGTGAAATTGTTGGTTTTGATGGTGAAATTAAACATGATTTAACAAAACCAGATGGAACACCTAAAAAACTCTTAGATGTAAGTAAGTTGCATTCTCTGGGCTGGAACCATAAGGTTTCTTTTAAAAAAGGTATTGAAAATTTATATGAATGGTATTTAGAAAATAAAGAATAAAATTTTTTGTAATAAAAAAGTTTGACTTTTTAAAGATATTTTGTTATTTTAGCTGTGTTGATAAGTAAAATGGACATTCAAAAAGGAAGAAGTCATGACCTACGAAAAGATTAGGGATAATGTTGCAGAAACACTTAGTTATATTGATCTTACAAAACCTTATGGTACAAAATTGTTTGATGCGTTAGCTCGCGTGACAATTAGTGTTGCGGTGGAGGCTTGCGCCCTACGTAAAAGTAGTAAAACGGATGAAATTGAAGTATTTTGGCGACGGCGTTCTATGGATGACACTGCTTATCCTGGTGAATGGCACTTTCCTGGGTCGGTAATGCGCCCAGGTGAAACAGTAGAAGATGTTTTGCGACGTTTAGAAAAACGTGAATTTGGAACTTCTATTCTCTCTTTTGATTTTGTTGTAAACTTAAATAATATAAATGAAGAAAGAGGTCATTTTTTTACACCAGTTTATTTACTTGAACTTGCTGATAACGCTGCAAGTTCAGATACTAAAGGTTGGTTTAGTATAACAAATCTACCGATACCAGTTGTAGGGTTCCATTTAAATGATTTATTACCATTAGTAACAAAAGCTTTTTTGAATAAAAAGTAAATTCATAAAATACTTCGAAAGAGGTATTTTTTTAATCTGTGGATAACTTCTACAAATTACAATGCCACCTGTTGACACTCTTTGACTCCTTCTGATACTATATATTTAATAAACAAACTTTTAAAATTATGCCAGAAATAAATCCTAATGAAGTTTACACAACTTCAGAAACGGAAAAAATATTGAAAGTAAGTAAAAGTACTTTGAAGCGTCTTTTAAAGAAAGGTTTACTTCGTGCGAATAAGATAGGTGGTCAATATAGAATTTTAGGCCATGAATTATTGAAGTTGGTTTCTCCAGAAATAGATAAGAAGGCAACAGATGTGTATCAGGGAGTAAAAAAGAAAACTATTAATAAAACAAAAGATTGGTAATTTTATTTATGTCTGATTTAGCTAATCGTACAATAAAAAATTCTCTTTATAGCTTTATTGGTTTTATTTGGCCAATGGTGCTGGCTTTTGTTGCTATGCCACTTTTAATAAACAAATTAGGGACCTCAAGGTATGGATTTTATGTTCTTTTAAATGCAAGTTTAAGTATATTTTCTTTATTGGATTTTGGTTTTAACTATACTTTTGTAAAAAAACTATCGGAAGATCTAGGTACTCAAAAAAAAGACGAGGTGTCCAAAGTGTTCAGTTCTACATTCATACTTTATTTTTTAATTGGTATTTTGGTATTTTTCTTATTATCTTTACTTCCAGATTTCTTTAGAGAAGTTTTTAAAATTCCAGATGGTTTTGTTTCTTCATATAAATTAGCCTTTATGTTTTTGGGGGTAGCTTTCTTTTTTAGAATGATAGTTAGTCCTTTGATTCAAATTCCTTATGCCATGCAAAGAATGGGTATTATGACAAAAGTTAGTCTTGTAAACATAACTTTTTTACAAGTTTCTAGCATAACTGCTGTTTGTCTAGGTTATGGCATAATGTCTTTGATAGTTTTACAAGCTTTGTCTGCTATATTTTTGTTTGTTGCTTATGTTTTTGTGTGGAAAAAATTGTTACCAGATTTAAAGTTTGTACGATTTTTTTCATTAAATGTATTTAAAGGAATGATGAAAGACGGGTTTTGGGTTTTTGCAAGTAATGTTATGAATAGTATTCTTACTCAATTTGACAAGTTTGTAATGAGTGCATTTTGGGGGCCAACAGCTGTATCTTTTTATACTTCAGCACAGATGATCCCAGAAAAAATACAAGCCACTAGTTTTAGTTTATCCGTATCATTATTCCCAGTTTTTTCAAATGTCAGTTTTCTAAAGGACGCTGAAAAGCTTAAGAACATTTTTCACAGATCTATAAAAATTATTATATTAGTATCTGCATCTTTGGCAATAATGGTTTTGATATATGGCTATTGGTTGCTTAAATATTGGTTGGGACAAGAATTTGCAGATAATTCTACAACGGCCATGTATATTCTTGCTGTTACATATTTTTTGTTTGCAATAAATATTTTTATACAGTTTTACTTAAGTGGAACCAGAAGGTTGAAAATTATAACTATTAGTACTTTAATAATGGTGGTGTTGGATGTTTCTTTTGTATTTTTATTAGTTCCACTTTATAAGGTAAATGGAGCTTCATTAGCATATTTAATTAGTATGCTACCAATTCCCTTTATTTTGTTCTATATAGAAAGAAAGATGTTAAATTTTCCAGCACGTAAAATTATATCTTTTTATGCTAGTAATAGTTTAAAGATATTTTTGGTCGCTTCTATAGTTTTCATGCTATCAAGATTAATTTTTACACCATTTATAACTGGTTTGTTCACAGTTATTTTATTTGGTGGTGTTAGTCTGGTAATATTTTTTGGACTTTTTAGAATTTTTGGATTTTTTGAAAAAGAGGAGTTGCAATTATTTAATATTTTTTTAAAAAAGATATTTAGATTTAAGTATGGAAAATAAAGAAAAAATAAATTTAGAATATTCTATTGGGGTTGTGACATATGTTGCAAGGTTTGAGGAATTTTTCATGCCACTAATTAAACAACTTACAGAGGTTTTTCCAGACAAAGAAATTGTTTGTGTTGTTAATGGGCACCATGATGAATCATTGCAGATTAATTATTTGAAACAAGTAACAGCGTTTTTAAATAAATTTCCAAATGTGCACTATGTAACTTATGAGAAACATCAACCACTTGCAAAATGTTTTAACTGGCTTACAATGATGTCTTTTGCAGAAAGAATTTTAATATTAAATGATGATGTTAGCATAAATTTATTATTTAGGATTCAATTTGAGAAAGCTCTTAAAACTAATGATTCTTTTTTTGTTATCAATCGTAGTTGGAGCCACTTTCTGATTTCCAAGAATTTTATTAAAGAAATTGGCTGGTTTGAAGAAAGACTTTTAGGAACGGGGCAAGAAGACGGTGACTATTTAAATAGAATATGGTCAAAAGGTAAAGAAGTTCCAGAATTTATTTGTCATGGAATAATTAATTATGTGGCTCCACAAGAAAATGCTGGCTGGGCTAATATTTCTAAAAAAGCTAGTACAGGTACTGGTAAAGCTTCTGCTATAAATGATGAGTTTTTTAATAAAAAATATTTATGTGATAAAAATGGTAAGTGCACACTAAGACAAGGAATGGAAACACCTGTTTTTTATGATCTTTCAAATTTAGAAAATAGTAAGTTGATGTATAACCCAAATTATAACACTAAAATAAAACCTTCCTTTTTTCTTTCTTTGTTATTACCATTTAATGCAATATATAGTTATACAAGAAAAACAGGTGGTAAAATATACAGATATATTAAAAATAGGTTTAAGTAATTTTATGAATTTAATTGAAGTTAAACAACTGAAAATTCCTGGTGTAAAAGTAATTAAGTTCGGAAGATTTGCAGATGAACGTGGTTATTTTTCTGAAACTCTTAGAAAAAGTGATATAGAAAAAAATAAAGAGTTGGATTTTATTAAAGATGTTGATTTTGTTCAATTCAATGAAAGTTATTCTAAAGCTGGTGTTTTAAAAGGTTTGCACTTTCAATGGCAACCACTTTTAGGTAAACTACTTAGAACGGTGTCTGGCCACATGGTAGACATGATACTAGATATACGTAAAAATTCTCCTACCAAAGGAAAAATTATTATGTATGATATGCCATCCAACCCAGAGCTTAGTTATGGGGAGTGGCTTTGGTTACCACCTGGAATTGCCCATGGAAGTTTTTTCTTGGAAGACAGTATTCTAGAATACTTTTTTTCTGCAGATTACAATCAAAACGGTGAAGCAGGTATTTCTCCATTATCACAAGATATGTATTGGACTTTATGCGATCCTTTTCTAAAAGAGAAATTTGATAAATTCCAAAACGAAAATTTATTAATTAATTCCAATGATAAAAAAGGACTTTCTCTAACAGAGTGGTTTCAAGACAATAGATCGGAAAAATTTACTTATAATTTAACTTAAATTTATGTATAGCCATAATACAAAATGTAGAATTTGTCAAAGTGAAGATTTAACAAAATTTTTAGATCTTGGAGACCAACCACTAGCAAATTCTTTTATAAAAAACAAAGAAGGTTTCGCAACTGAAAAAACTTATCCGTTGGCTGTTTATTTTTGTGGTGATTGTAACCTTGCCCAACTTTTAGATGTTGTGGATAAAGAGGAAATGTTTAGTGATTATATTTACTTTTCTTCTGGAATGCCTAAATTGTCTAATCATTTTAAGTTATACGCAGAAAATGTTATGGATCGTTTTCTAGAACAAGGCGATTTTGTTGTTGAAATTGCAAGTAATGACGGTATTTTATTAAAGTTTTTTAAAGATTTTGGTTATAAAGCTTTGGGTGTAGATCCGGCTAGAAATGTGGTTAATGTTGCAGAAAAAATTGGAGTAGAAACATTGGCGGATTTTTTCTCTGAAAATCTTGGTGCGGATATAGCAAAAAAATATGGTAAAGCTAAGGTGGTATTAGCAAATAATGTCGTTGCACATATTAATGATCACCATGACTTAGTAAAAGGTTTAAATAATCTACTTGATGAAGATGGGGTGTTTGTGCTGGAGGCTCCATATTTGATAGACATGTTTGAAAACTTAACTTATGATACGATTTATCATGAACACCTATCTTTTTTGGCTGTGCGTCCATTAAAAAGGCTTTTTGAGCAATATGAATTTGAAATTTTTGATGTTGAAACCCCAGAAGTGCAGGGAATTTCTTTGCGAGTATTTATAGGTCGCAAAGGAAAACATGATGTTAGCTCAAATGTTCAAAAAATGATCGACAAAGAATTGGAGTTGAGGTTGGATTCTGTCGACGCATATAAAGAATTAGCTCAAAAAGTTGAAGTACAAAAGAATGATTTGGTAGCACTTTTAAATGATTTAAAAAGTTCAGGTAAAAAAATAGCAGCTTATGGTGCGCCAGCCAAAGGTAATACAATGTTAAATTACTGTAGTTTAGGGGTTGATGTTTTGGATTATGCTCTAGAGGATTTATCAGCAAAACAAAACATGTTTACACCAGGTATGCATATCCCCACAATTGATAGCGTTTGTGCGCATGAAAATTTACCAGATTACTTTTTGATGTTAGCTTGGAACTACCAAAAACCAATTTTGGAAAAAGAACAGGAATTTTTGAAGAATGGTGGTAAATTTATTATTCCAGTAAAAGG
The DNA here is from genome assembly GCA_964535435.1 of uncultured Gammaproteobacteria bacterium. Classification (GTDB taxonomy): domain Bacteria; phylum Patescibacteriota; class Patescibacteriia; order Magasanikbacterales; family UBA922; genus JAKITS01. Next base: position 7,650 of record CAZHUL010000018.1, read on the forward strand.
AATTAGTATTATTGAATAGATATGAACAAAGGTGGAACAAAAATTAAAAAGATATTAATTTTTGGTAAAGGTCAAATAGGTCAAGAGTTGGAACATTTGTTATCTGCAGAATTTGAGGTAAAGATTTTAGATCGTGCTAGTCTTGATGTATCTAATAAAGATGAGGTGTTTGGGGTTGTTCGTGAATATTCACCTCAATGCATTGTAAATGCGGCGGCTTATACTAATGTTGAGCAGGTAGGGTCTGAAATTGAAAAAGCTTTTAAAGCAAATTCTTTTGGGCCTTATTTTATAGCAAATGCTGCAAAAGAAGTTGGTGCGCTATTTATCCACATTAGTTCAGACTATGTTTTTGACGGCACTAAGGAATTTTTTGTAGAGACAGATGAACCTAATCCAATTAATGAATACGGAACTTCAAAGTTGGCTGGAGAAATGTTGGTAAAAAATACTCAATCTGATTATTATATTTTTCGTACTAGTGCTGTTTTTGGTGTTTATTCCGGTGAAAATAGGGTAAATTTTGTAGATAGAATGATTGATTTGGCTAAAAATGATCAATCAATATCTGTTGTAAATGATCAATTTACATCTCCAACTTACGCATCGGATTTAGCTTCAAGAATTTTGGAATTTATAATAAAAAGACCGCCAAATGGAATTTACCATGTCACGAATACAGGGTCTTGTTCTTGGTATGAGTTCACTGAAAAAATAATGGATATAATGAATTTGAATAAAAAAATAAACCCAATATTAACAGAAAATAATAAAAATAAAATATTGCGTCCTAGAAATAGTATTTTAAAAAATAAGAATTTAGATTCTTATGGGTTAGACCAACCGGCTAATTGGGAAGACGCATTATTACGCTATTGCCAGACTAAGTATAATATATAAGATTTTATGAATAATCAAAGAAAAAAAATTCTAGTTGGTGGTGGGGGTGGTTATATAGGTTCTTCACTGGTACCAGTTTTAATGAAGCTTGGTTATGATGTGACTGTAATAGATTTATTTTGGTTTGGAAATTTTTTACCTCTAGAAACAAAAATTGTTAAGAAAGATTTATTTGATTGTATAGAAAAAGATTTTGAAGGTTTTGACACATTTATTTATTTGGCTGGGATTTCAAATGATCCTATGGCTGAATTTAGCCCCAAAATTAATTTTGTACATAACGGGGCATCCCCAGCATATTTAGCATATTTGGCAAAAAAAGCAGGTGTTAAAAGATATATTTATGCTTCTTCTTGTTCAGTTTATGGGCATGCTTATGATCATCTTTACACAGAAGATGCACGGCCTGTTTGTGATTATCCTTATGGTATTTCCAAATTGCAAGGTGAGCATGGTGTGTGTCAATTAATGGATGATAAATTTTCTACAATTGCTTTGCGCCAAGGTACAATTTGTGGATATAGTCCCAAAACAAGAATGGATTTAATAGTAAACACAATGTATAGAAATGGTGTGCAATATGGGAAGATAACTGTGAACAATCCAAATATCTGGAGACCAGTTTATGATATTCGTGATGCAATAAATGCATATCTTTTGGCGATTGAGGCTTCGTCTGAGATTAGTGGTGTATTTAATGTGGCTTCAGGAAATTATACGGTTGGTGAAGTGGGGCAGGTGGTTAAAGATGAATTGTCTAAACTTCTTAATAAGGATATTGAATTAGAGGTTAATAATATTCCAGATTTTAGAAATTATCGTGTTTCTATGGATTTGGCTAAAAAGGTTTTAGGTTTTGAGCCTAAATATGATATTCGAGATACTGTGAAATATTTACATGAAAATTTATCACACTTAGATAATTTCGATGATGATAGATATTACAATATTAAAATGTTTAAAAAACTAAATTTAAACTAACCTATTTACTATGTTTCAAGTAGAAGACAATTTATTATTAGACCAAAAAGATTGCCCAATTTGTTTTGGTAAATCAAAACAAATTGATATTTTGGGAACTATTAATAAAGGGTCAGATGAAATGGTTATGTTGCGTGAATGTGATGTTTGTACACATTGGTGGATTAATCCTTTACCAAAACAAGAGCTTTTATCTCATTGGTATGGAATTGGTTCGGGGTTTGTTATTTCACCACTTAACTATAGTGGAACATCTCCAGACGATGTTCATTCTGAAAAAATATTTTTAAGATTAACTAATCTTTATAAATCACCAGACTTTAATTATTTAGAAATCGGCTGTGGTACTGGTAATCTTTTGAAATTTTTCTCAAAAACAGCAAAAATAGCTTATGGTGTTGAGCCTGGAAGTTGGGGTGCAAAAGATGGTTTAAATATAATTTCAGATATTAGTTTATTACCAGACAATGTTAAATTTGACATTGTCGTACTTGGTGATGTTTTGGAGCATGTTTCTGATCCTAACGACATGATTAAAAAAGTAAGCGAAGTTGCTAATAAAAACGCTATTATATACATGAATTTCCCAAATAAAGATTCCATGAAGGCTAGAATGATGAAAGGTAGATGGGGAATGGCACTACCTTTTGGACATGTTAACTTTTTCTCTTCAAAATCAGTTAACAAACTTTGTGAAAGGAATGGTTTAGAAATTTTATCAAAAAAAGCTACAAGAGCTGGAGGTGAAAATGCAATTGGCTTAATAAAAAAGTTTGACTTGTCTGCTCCAAAATATTATTTCGCTTAGTAAAAAGTCTTTTCTTGGGTCAAATTATATTAGGAAAAGATCAGTGGGATATTATATTAATTAAAAAATAAACGTAATATTTGGTATATGAAAACTATAATTCTTTGTGGAGGCACAG
>CAZHUL010000019.1:0-10381 GCA_964535435.1 uncultured Gammaproteobacteria bacterium
AATATTTTTTCTTTTCGTCTCGCTCAAAATTTAGAAATTTTAGTAACGAAAGCGTGTTTGGCGACAGTCCCATAAAGAAATAAATAATATAAATATGAGTTCAATAGATAGATTTTTAAAGTTAGCCAAAAAGACAAACAGTAAATTTATAGTTCATGATTCTATAACAAAAGAAGACTTTGTAATTTTACCTTTGGACGAGTATGAAGATTTAGTTGATCAAGAAAAAATAGTAAATAATATTTTGGAAGCAAAAGAAAAATTAGAAGAAGTTCCTAGTTCGAGTTTTTTTGATGAAGAAGAGATTGAAAGTAGAATAGACTCTTTGGATAAAGAGGTGGAAAAAGTAAATGAAGACATTGCTTTGTGGTATGCAGACAAAGAATTAGAAGATGATGGTAGTTTTATAAAAGAAGAACTAAAAGAAATTAAGACAGAAAAACCAAAATTTACAGAGCCAACAGATTGGCACAGTACTGCAAGTGTATTGGCTAGACGTTTAGATAATAGTAGAGAAATTAGATATGATGAAATTACAGAAGAGGCTAACGATTCTTTGGAGTCTATAGATATAAATGGAATAAAGTTGGGTATAAATAATGAAAAAGAAAAAGGCGAACCTGTTTTTTATGAGGAGCCAGTTTAAAAACCATGAATAAAAAAATAAGTTTAAAGCTTTTAAAACCCGCAAGATAAATACTTGAGGGTTTTAATTTAATAACAATAAGTTTTTGCTTGTTGTTGTTTGTCTAAAAAACTTGACTATTTTTTTGTTATTGTGTATAATGCTAACGCATTTTTATTTTAAAAAATGTATAAAATTTTATAAATTATTAATTAGTAAGTGTCGCTGGATTACAAAACGATTTTGGGACATCCCCAAATAGTGCGACATGGTCAGTCTTATTTTGTATGGCAGATTTTCAAAGAACAAAGCCACATTTAAATGTAGGTACTATTGGTCACGTTGACCATGGTAAGACTACATTGACAGCGGCTATATTAAAGGTTGCAAGTGCACATGGTATGATGGCAACTGCAAAAGATGTAAACGAAATTGATGCAGCTCCAGAAGAAAGAGCACGTGGTATTACTATTGCTACAGCTCATGTAGAATACGAAACAGAAGCTCGTCATTATGCACATGTTGATTGTCCAGGGCATGCTGATTATGTAAAAAACATGATTATAGGTGCAGCACAAATGGGTGGAGCTGTTCTTGTTGTTTCAGCAGCAGACGGTCCAATGCCACAAACTCGTGAACACATTTTGCTTGCTTTGCAAGTGGGTGTACCTTACATCATTGTATTCTTAAACAAAGTTGACCAAGTTACAGATCCAGAACTTATTGACTTAGTAGAAGAAGAAATTCGTGACTTATTGAAGAAATACGAATTCCCAGGAGACGAAACCCCTATTATTCGTGGTTCTGCTCTAAAGGCATTAGAAAATCCAAGTGATGAAACATATTCTAAACCAGTTTTAGATTTGTTAAAGACTATGGATGAATATTTTCCACAACCAGTACGTGATCTTGACAAACCTTTCTTAATGCCAGTTGAAGACGTATTCTCAATCGAAGGTCGTGGTACAGTAGTAACAGGACGTATTGAAAGAGGTGTTGTAAAAGTTGGAGAAGAAATAGAAATTGTTGGATTACAAGAAGGAACTCCAAAGAGTGTTGTAACCGGCGTAGAAATGTTTAATAAAACATTGAATCAAGGAGAAGCAGGAGACAATGCTGGAATTCTTTTGCGTGGTGTTAAAAAGGAAGATGTTGAACGTGGTATGGTTTTGGCTAAACCAGGTTCAGTTAAACCACACACAGAATTTGAAGCAGAAGTATATACATTAACAAAAGAAGAAGGTGGAAGACATAAACCATTTTTTAAGGGTTATAAACCACAATTTTACATCCGTACAACAGATGTAACCGGTGGTGTTGAACTACCAGAAGGAACAGAGATGGTGATGCCCGGAGATACTGTAACAATGAAAATTACACTTATTGCTCCAGTAGCTATTGAAGACCAAATGCGTTTTGCTATCCGTGAAGGTGGTAGAACCGTTGGTGCTGGTGTTGTAACAAAAATAATCGCATAAACTTAACTTATTTTGGGGGCCTTTCGGTCCCCAAAATTTGTTTAGGACTTGTTGATAATCTTTTTTCTAGAGCAATTTTATTAAATTTAAAGTATTATTGAATTAGAGAAAAGATTATAAATAGGTTCTAAAAAAGTATTTTACTAAATTATGACAAATACAGTAACAAAAACTGAAGAAAAGAAAAACGAAAAAGTAGATCAACGTGTGCGTATTAAAATTCGTGCATACGATAATAAAATTATTGATGTTGCTACTAAAACTATTATTGATACCGCAGAAAGAAATAATGCAAAAGTAGTTGGTCCAGTACCACTTCCAACAGAAACAAATAAGTTCAGTGTTGGTCGTTCAACTTTTGTGCACAAACAATCATCTGAACAGTACGAAATGCGTACTCATAAGAGATTGATTGACATTATTAGTCCAGATTCAAATGTTATAGAAGCATTAATGAATTTGAACTTACCAAGTGGTGTTGATGTTGAAATTAAAATGTCATAAGACATGTTTAATTAGGTAGAGATTGAGATAGTTTTGGGCTGTTATTAAAGGATAATATATAGTGCTTGACAGATTATTTACTTTCTGTTAAGATAGTGCAGTTATTAAAAACCTAAATGTTTACACAGATAAGATTCATCTATTTTATAGGTGGAAAACCTCTGAACAAATATTAAGGTTTTGCGAGGTGGAGCGAATACTTAAAAAATAATAAAATAGAAAGCCAATTAACCTTAGGGTAAGAGGCTAGAAGTGGTTTTGGCAATCTGCCATTGTTTAACTGCTTCTAGTTTTTTAAAACCCTAAATTCTGTTAGTAAATAGATTATGAAATTTATCTTAGGTAAAAAATTAGGTATGACACAGATTTTCCGTGAAGACGGAAGGGTTGTTCCTGTTACAAAAGTACAGGCAGGTCCTTGTGTTATAACTAAAGTCAAAACTGTAAAAAGTGATGGATTAAATGCTGTTCAGATTGGTTACGGTGATAAAAAATTGTTTAGATTAAATAAAGCAGAGCAAGGTCAACTAAAAGGGTTGCCAGCTTTAAGGTTTAAAAAAGATTTTCGCGTAGATGAAGATTCTACACTTAAGTTTGGTGATTACTTTACTGTAAGCACATTTGTTGCTGGAGAAAAAGTAAAAGTTACTGGAATTTCAAAAGGTAGAGGGTTTCAGGGTGTTGTTAAGAGACATGGTTTTCGTGGTTCTCCAGCTTCTCATGGGCACAAAGATCAATTAAGAATGCCTGGTAGTATTGGTGCAACAGGACCAGCTCGTGTATTTAAAGGTACAAGAATGGGAGGACACATGGGGGATACACAAATTACCGTTGAAAATTTGGAAATAGTAGAAATAAATTTAGAAACAAACGAAATATTGATTAAGGGTGCTGTTCCTGGAGCACGCAACGGTCTAATTTGGATTTCAACAATCAAAGGAAATGTTGTACCAGAAAAAAATCTTTTAGAAAAAGAAGATATTTCAACAGAAACAATTACAGAATCTGAACTTTCTTCTAATGAAGTTGTGGAAGAAGCAAAAGAGATTACAGAAACTCCTGTGGTTGAAGATGCTGAAGAAGATATTATAGAAGAAGGGGTAATAGAAGAGATAAATAATGAAGAAGCATCCGCAGAAGTGGAAGCTGACAAGGAAAATAACTAATATGACTAAAGTATCAGTTTACAATAATAAAGGTGAGCAAACAAGCGAGTTAGATTTGAATGAATCTGTGTTTGGTTTATCACCAAAAGAAACTTTGGTTCAGCAAGTTTATTTAGCTCAACAAGCAAACGCTAGAGAACCTTGGGCTGATACAAAAGACAGAAGTGAGGTTCGTGGTGGAGGTAAAAAACCATGGAAACAAAAAGGAACAGGTCGTGCACGTCACGGATCATCAAGATCACCTATTTGGAGTGGTGGTGGAGTTACTTTTGGACCTTTATCTATCAGAAACTACATGCAAAAAGTTAACAAAAAAATGAAGAAAAGAGCAACTACTATGGTTCTTTCTAATAAGGTTTCTGTTAACAAGTTTATTGTATTAGAAGATTTTGTTGCAACAACAAAAACTAAAGATATGCTGAATATTTTAAATAAATTACCTGGTTTTGGTAGAACAACACTTCTGATTTCTCCTAACATGGATAAAAATTTATTGCTTTCAGCAAGAAATATAAATAAGGTTGACGTTCAAAGAGCAATCGATGTAAATATAGTTGATTTAATGCACCATCAGTTTATCGTTACAACAAGAGCTGGTGTAGAAGCTTTAGAGAAACGTCTTTCTTAAAAACAAGAATATGGCTATTTTAGACAAAATAAAAAATAAAAAATCAGAAGAAACTACAGAAAAAAAAGCTGTAAAGAAGGTTTTAATAGAAGAAAAGAAAGAAGTTGTTCCCGCAGCAAAGAAAATTTCTGTTGTTAGAGATACAAGCACTGCTTTTAAGGTAATTTTAAAACCAGTTGTATCTGAGAAATCAAATACAGAAGAAGCAAAAGGAACATATACTTTTATTGTGTCTGAGAGAACAAATAAAGTAGAAATTAAAAAAGCAATTAATGATATTTATGGGGTTTTACCTATAAAAGTAAGAACCTTGATTGTTGAGGGAAAAGCAAAACGTTTTGGTAAGTCTCGTGGTAGAAGATCTAATTTTAAAAAGGCTTTTATTACTTTACCAAAAGGAAAATCAATTAATACCCACGAAGGAGTTTAAGGTTTAGCACCAAATTACCTAAGAAAAAAATATGGCAGTTAAGAAATACAAACCAACCACACCCGGAAGACGCGGAGCAAGCGTTATGGATTTTTCCATTATTACAAAGACAGAACCGGAAAAATCTCTAACAGCTCCTCTAAACAAAAAATCTGGACGTAATAATACAGGAAAAATTACTGTTCGTCATCGTGGGGGCGGAGTTAAACGTCTTTATAGAATTGTTGATTTTAAAAGAACCAGATACGATGAGGTAGCAGAGGTTATTGCAATTGAGTATGACCCAAACAGAGGGCCAAATATTGCTTTGATTCAATATGAAGATGGAAAAAAATCTTATATTTTAGCTGCAGAAGGTTTTAAAGTTGGAACTAAAGTTACATCTTCAAAAAACAAAATTGATGCTAATGTGGGAGCAAGAATGCCTTTATCACAGATTCCTGTCGGAATGTTTGTTTATAATGTTGAATTAACACCAAGTAAAGGTGGACAGATTGTTCGCTCAGCTGGTGCTGGATCTCAAATACAAACCATTGAGGGTAAATATGCACAACTAAAACTTCCTTCTGGAGAGATTCGTTTGATTGCAAAAGAGAATATGGCAACAGTTGGAAAAATTGGTAATGCAGAGCGTAAATATGTACGTCTTGGAAAAGCAGGCAGAAAAAGATTACTTGGTTGGAGACCTACCGTAACCGGTAAAGCCATGAATCCTGTTGATCATCCACATGGAGGTGGAGAAGGACACAATCCTATTGGTTTGAAAGGCGGTCCAAAAACTAAGTGGGGAAAGAAAGCATTGGGTGTAAAGACAAGAAAGAAAGGAAAATGGAGTGATAAGTTTATTGTAAATAGAAGAAAAAAACGTAAGAAATAAATTATGTCTAGAAGTTTGAAAAAAGGTCCTTTTGTTAACGAGAAACTAATGAAAAAGGTTTCTACAGCAATAACGACTGGAGACAAAAAACCAATTAAAACATGGGCCAGGGCGTCCACTATAACACCAGAGATGGTCGGAATGACTTTTTTGGTGCATAATGGAAAATTATTTTTAAATGTTCTTGTTAATGAAAACATGGTAGGACATAAGTTAGGTGAGTTTTCACCTACGAAAAAGTTTATTAGCCATGGTGGTAGGATGGCAAAAAAGTAGTAGCATATGAAAATGGAAACTAAAGCAAAATTAAGACATTTACGCATAGCACCAAGAAAGGTACGTCTGCTTATTGGTCTTGTTCGTGGAATGAAAGTGCAAGAAGCAATAGCTCAAATGCAATTCTCACAAAAAGATGCAGCACGTCCTGTGAGAAAACTTATAGAATCAGCAGTAGCAAATGCACAACATAATCATGAAATGGATCCAGAAAGTTTGATTATAAAAACAGCGTTTGTAGATGAGGGAAAAACATTAAAAAGATGGACACCAAGAGCTATGGGTAGAGCAACTCCTATTAGAAAGAGATGTTCCCATATAACTATAGTTTTAGAGGGTGATGTTATAGAAAAAAAGAAAAAAGTAAAAAAAGAAGAAATCAACAAAACAGAAGTGGTAGAGGAAGAAAAAGCACTTGAGTTGAAAAAGTAAAATTACTGATTTCGTGTAAATAATAAATTAGCAAGACAGAATAACAAAAAATATGGGTCACAAAGTCCATCCAAAAATTCACAGAATTCCGTTTATATATCCTTGGGAATCAAGATGGTTTAGCGGTAAAGATTATGCTCTAAATTTAGAGCAAGATATTCGTATACGTGAATATCTTAGTAAAAAATTAAGGGATTCTCACGTTGATTCTATTTTAATTGAGAGAACCCCAAAAAATATGGTTATCACTATTTTGGCTGCAAAGCCTGGTGTTATTATTGGAAGGGGAGGAAAAGGAATTGATGATTTAAGAAAAGATATAGAAAGAAAATTTTTGAAAATGTCTTTGAAAGCTAAGTTGAATATAAAAGAATTACGTTCACCAGCACTTTCTGCTAATGTAACTGCAACTACAATTGTTGAACAAATTGAAAAACGTTTTCCTTTTAGAAGAATAATGAAGCAAACAATCGAAAAAGTAATGGAAGCTGGAGCTCAAGGAATAAAAATTTCATTAGCTGGAAGGTTAAATGGTGTGGAAATTGCTCGTAATGAAAAATTATTTGCAGGAAAAGTTCCTTTGATTACTTTTAGAAGTGATGTGGAATATGCTTTTGTTGAAGCAGATACTGTTTACGGAAAAATTGGAGTAAAGGTTTGGATTTATCATGGTGAAATTTTTAGTCAAAAAGATAAATTTGCACCTGACTCAAAGGATGAAGAAAGGTCAAAAAATAATAATAGTAGAAATAGAAAGAAAGTAAGCTAAAAGATTTAAGTATGTTATTACCAAAAAAAGTAAAACATAGAAAGTGGCATAAACTTAGAAGAAGAGATAAGGGTGTCGCTACAAGAACAAACACAGTTGCGTTTGGTGAGTTTGGGTTATGTGCACAAGGACATTCTTGGATATCATCAAGACAAATTGAGGCAACACGTAAAGTTCTTACAAGAACTATACGCCGTTCAGGTAAAATGTGGATTCGTGTATTTCCAGACAGGCCTGTTACTAAAAAAGGTAGTGAAATGCCTATGGGAAAAGGTAAAGGTGCACCAGATAGATATGTTATTACAGTAAAACCCGGAACTATCTTGTTTGAATTGGGTGGTGTTTCAGAGGTAGATGCAAGAGAAGCAATGAGAAAAGCTGGGCACAAGCTTCCTGTTAAAATAAAGTTTGTTAAAAAAGATGAATAAGGATATGAAATTTGAAGAAGTAAAAAATAAAAGTGATAAACAATTACATGATTTGCTTTCACAAAAAAGAAATGAGTTGAGAGCTTTAAGATTTCAGGCAAGCGAAAATCAATTAAGTAAAGTTCGTACTATTAGGGAAACAAAGAAGGTAATTGCACGAATTTTAACTTTTTTCAATAAAAAGAGCTAAAGGTACTTGATTAAATGGTAAAAGCCTGATATAATCAATTTTTATGAATAATGATAACAGTACAATTAAAGAAGTTAATAAAAAAAGACAACTACAAGGTGTTGTTGTTAATGCTAAAGATAAAACTATTAACGTAGAAGTTATAAGTATTAAAACACTTCCAAAATATAAAAAACAATATAAATCAAGTAAAAAATATCAAGTTCACGATGAAAAAGAACTTGCAAAAGTTGGTGAGAAGGTTACTTTTGAAGAGTGCCGTCCAATGAGCAAGACAAAGAGATGGAGAATCGTGAATATTGTTGAATAGATTTTAAATATAAGAGTATGATTCAGAATAGATCAATGCTAAAAGTAGCAGACAATTCAGGAGCAAAGAAATTGATGTGTATCAGGGTTCTTGGTGGTTATCAAAAAAGATTTGCAAGAATTGGAGATGTTATTACTTGTGCAGTAAAAGAGGCAGCACCTCGCGGGGCAGTTAAAAAAGGCGACGTTGTTCATGCTGTTATTGTACGTCAGAGAAAAGAAAAAAGAAGACCGGACGGAACATATATCAGATTTGATGAAAATGCTGCTGTGATTATTCTTGATAAAGATAGTAAAGAAATTAAAGGTACACGTATTTTTGGGCCTATTGCAAGAGAAATACGTAATAAAGGTTATCAAAAAATTGTTTCTTTGGCACCAGAAGTGCTGTAAATAGAGATAAGAATAAGAAATATGAAAATAAAAACTGGAGACAAAGTGAAAATTTTATCTGGAAAAGACAAAGGGAAGACCGGTAAAGTTATTCAAACACTTGAAAATAAGAAAAAAAGACAAAATTATGTTGTTATTGAAGGTGCAAATATTTTAAAAAAGCATATTCGCTCACGTAGCGCTGGTGAAAAAGGTCAGATAATTGAACTTCCGGCTCCAATGAATATTAGTAATGTTATGCTTATTGATCCAAAATCTGGAAAACCAACACGTGTTGGATACAAAATGGAGGGAAACGATAAGAAAAGATTATTAAAAAGAAGTGGTGAGTTAATTGACTAAGTCCAACAAAATACTATATATGGAATCAAAATTGCAGACAATTTATAAAAATGAAATAGTACCAGCTCTAAAAGAAGAGTTTGGATTTAAGAATGTAATGCAAGTGCCAAAATTGGATAAGATTACACTAAATGTTGGATATGGACGTCATCACAAAGATAAAAGCTATATTGAAAATGTTGAAAATACCTTAAGAAGTATTACCGGTCAACAGCCTGTTCACAATCTTGCAAAGAAATCTATTTCAAACTTTAAAATTCGTGAAGGTTTGGACATTGGTATGTCTGTGACATTGCGTGGAAAAAGTATGTATGAGTTTCTTTATAGATTAATTAACATTGCTTTGCCACGTGTAAGAGACTTTAGAGGTTTAAATCCAAAAAGTTTTGATAAACAGGGTAATTATAGTTTTGGTCTTAAGGAAAATATTACATTTCCAGAAATAAAAGCGGAAGCAATAGACAAAATCCATGGTTTGCAAGTAGTTATTTCTACAACTGCAACCACTAGGGAAGAAGGTATGTCACTTTTAAAAAAGATAGGCTTACCTATTAAAAAATAATCAAAGAATAACACGGGATTATGGCAACACAAGCACAAATTTCAAAATCAGCAAAAAAGCCAAAATTCAGCACACGAGAAGTAAATCGTTGTTGGAAATGTGGTAGACAACGTAGCTTTATGCGTAAGTTTCACTTGTGCAGAATTTGCTTTAGAGAATTAGCAAATAAAGGCCTTTTACCTGGTGTAAGAAAATCAAGTTGGTAAATTAATTTTGTATTTTATGATGACTGATCCAATTGCAGACATGCTAACACGCATAAGAAACGCTCAAATGGCTAAATTGCCAAGAGTAAAAATGCCTTTATCAAAATTAAAGCTTAATATCGCCGAAATCTTAAAACAAGAAGGTTATGTTGGTGATATTAAAAAAGTTGAAGAAGGTATCCCAAAGATGTTAATTCTAGAATTGAAGTACGATGGAAAAAAGCCTGCTATTAGCGAGATAAAACGTGCAAGCAAACCAGGACACAGAATGTACAAAAAAGCTACAGAATTACCAAAGATTTTAAATGATTACGGTTTTGCAATTATTTCAACACCAAAAGGACTTATGACAAATAAACAAGCTCGTAAGGCTGGTCTTGGTGGAGAGGTAATTTGTACAATATACTAAAGAAAAATATGTCACGTATAGGAAAACAAATAATTCAAATTCCACAAGGAGTAACAGTTGAAACTGTAGAAGACTTTATAATTGTAAAAGGACCAAAAGGAGAGTTAAAAAAAGCTTTGAATCCAATTGTAAAAGTAAACATTACAGACAGCGAGGTTACTGTAAAAGTGGATAATGAAAATGATAAAAAAGAAAGATCACTTTGGGGAACTTTTGCTTCTCATATTAAAAATATGGTTGTTGGTGTTACAGAAGGTTATAAAAAACAACTTGAAATTAATGGTGTTGGTTATCGTGTTGCAATGCAAGGAAAAGATTTAAAAATGGAAGTTGGTTTTTCGCACTCTGTAATATTTG
>CAZHUL010000020.1:0-10324 GCA_964535435.1 uncultured Gammaproteobacteria bacterium
GCAAAAAAGGAATTTGGATAGACGAATATTTATTTAAAGCTACGCCAAAAAAAGCAGGAATTAGTTCTTGGCTCCCAAGTTTTGCCTACAAAAAACCATGGAAATTTCTCCCATTCTTTAGAAAACGAGTTAAAAAATACGAAAAAACTAGAAAAGTGATTGAGGAAAAATATAATTTGAAATAAAGATCCCCGGGGTAGAACCCCGGGGTATTCATGTAGTAATAGTTTCCACACCGAGGCAAGCCTCGATGTATTTATTATGAATAAAAAAACCGTGCTGAGAACAGCACGGTTTTAGACCATTTAATTTGTAGTTAGAGTAGTAAAATAAAATTCCTTGTCTTTCGGACTTTTTTTAAATGAAGAAGGGGTTATCCACATTGCTGTGGATAACCCCTTTGGAATTTTGTAGCGACCATTTTTGGCGGAAATTCAAGGATCAAATGACAAGGAGTCAAAAGACCCAAGAATTCAAGCACTCAAGGATCACTACTACAAAACAAAACCGGAGTATTTTTGTATTTTTTTGTGGTTTTACTTGACAAAACCTATAAAATAGAGTAGAATTTGTTAGTTATGGTCATCATATTGATGGCCCGCTAATAAAAACGTATATTCCAAAGGAAGGTTTTATCATGCTTAATGAAAAAATGGCTCATAGTTTGTTGGTGGCTTTTTCTAGAGCTGAATATACAAATGAAGAAATAGAAAAGTTTTTAAGACTTAAAATGCCTTATCTTTCGGGCACTTTTAAAAGTTGTGTAAAAAGATTTTCAGCTCAACAGGGGTGCAATTGTGTTTTAGGAGAGAAAACTTGCAGACCAAATAGGTCAAGGCAAATTTCATTTAAATATGAGTCGGCGCCTATGCATCTTGTTGGGTTAATACCTTCTATTATTAGGCATTTCGATAATGCTTATTCTGAAGATGACGTTCGGATTATTTGCGAGACGGATATCTTAAAAGCTCTTCGTTATCTTGTCAGACCTGAAAATTAATTTGTAATCAAAGACCTGCGTTTAAAATACACAGGTCTTTTTTATATTATTTTAGCTAAATTAGATTTGCGTAAAACGGGTAAAAAAGTCCGAAATCTTTTCCCAAATGGTGACAGAGCGAGAAGAGATTGCGAGAATAATTACAATAAAGAAAAGCCCTAATGTGTGGAATAATGCTGGAGTTGTGATGTTTATCATAAGTAGTGAAACAAGACTAGCCAAAAGCCCAATGTAAAGGTTTTTGTAATCGCTTTGGACAATGTTTATTTTTGTGATTAATGTTTGTTTTATATATAAAACAAGAGCCAGGAAAATTGCCAGTCCCATAATTCCAAGTTCTGCTAGCATTTCAAAATAACCCCAGTCAAATTGTCTTGTGGTAATTTGGTTGTAACTTGTTAAACTTGTGTAAGTAATAGAAGCGCCAAGCCCAGTTCCTAAAATTGGACTAGTTTTAATTTTTGCAAAAATAGGTTTGATTAAGGTCATTCTGGTTGCTGTGCTTTCTTCTATTTGTGGTTGTACAAAACTAGCCGTACGAACGCCAAGTAAAGGAAGCCCAAATGAACTTCCGCCACTAGCTACAAAAGATGTGCCAAAAAATATTAAAATTATAGAGATAACACTAAAAGCAGAAATAGCAAACCATTTTTTCCAGTCGTGTTTGTATTTTAATACTAAAAGTCCGACTCCAAAACCTAAGAAATAAGCACGAGAAAAGTTAAGAACCAAGACAAAAAAGCTGAGAAGTAAAAGTACAGCCAAGAATTTTTTGTAATCTTTTTGTTTTTTTATTAAGAGTCCTACTAAAACTAAGCTTAAAACTACTAATAACAAATGTTCTGGAGTGACAATGCGAAAAAATCCATTTCCCATTTCTGTAATTTTTCCCATTGCCACATCGCGAAACCATTTGTAATAAATTCCGTGAATTTTGGTAAATCCTGTGGAAAAAGTAATAAAGTTGAATAACGAAAATAAAAATGAACCAATTATAAATGACACGCTAAGTTGCAAAAGTTTAATTTGGGTTTTGTGTTCTTTTAGGAAAAAGTAGCAAGCCGGAGTAAGAAGTAAGATTGAAAATGGAAGAAAATCTTGGACGATGGCTCTAAATTCGTGGCCGTTTAAGAGTGCCATGACAGAAGTTAAAGCTATATAAATTAGCAAAAGTAAAATTAAAAACGAAGGTGTTGCAGGTAGAGAAACTTCTTTTTTATATTTTTTGCTTAAAAGTGGAGTTACAAACCAAAGCACAATAAAAATAAGTACAAGTAAAGTGCGAATAGAAAGACCGGCAAACTCAAAGAAATGTCCAGCTCCTCCTAAAAATAATTCACCGATTAAAATTATCCAAGCCCATTCGGGTTTGTAAAAATAGAGAATTCCAAATAAAAAAATAAAAGACAATACAAAGATTGCCTGAAAAAATAAGTTTGGAGCGAGTAAAAAAGAGAGAACACGAATGCCAACAAAAATGGCTACCAGAAGAACTACAGTTTCGTTGAAGATCTTTTTTGGGTCTGTGAGAAATTTTAGCATACTTTTTTACAAAAGTTGTGCGCCATCTATTTTAAAACCATTAGAAAATGTTGAAGCATCCATTATATTTTTTCCTTCCAATTGAAGTTCCAAAATTTCAATAGATTTGTCGCCAGTTCCTATGAAGATTTGCTTTCCTTCTACCAATACTTTTCCTTTTTGGATTTCCTTTTCTGAAGGTTTAATTTTTAAAAGCTTTAGATTTTTTCCTTCCCAAGAAGTAGAGATTCCTGGCCAAGGAGTTAGCCCACGGTATAAATTATAAATTTGAGCGTTGTTTTGGCTCCAATCTATTTTACCATTTTTTCGCTCTAGTTGTCTGCAAAAAGTTGCTTTTGAACTATCTTGCTCTTGGGGAACGATGTTTCCATCTATAAAATCTTTGGTGGTTTGTGCAATAATTTTTGCACCAATTTGCGCAAGTTTTTTGTCTACATCTAAATAAGTATCGTCTGCTTCAATTACTATTTTTTCTTGTTTTAAAATTGCTCCCTCATCCAAACCTTCGGACATTTGCATAATTGTAATGCCAGTTTCAGTGTCGCCATTTATAAGCGCGGTTTGAATTGGTGAAGCTCCACGATATTTTGGAAGTATGGAAGTGTGAACGTTTAAAATTCCATGTGTTGGAGCTTCTAAAATGTAATTTGGGATAATTAAACCGTATTGTGCAGTAATTCCTATATCTGCTTTAAAATCTTCGGTGTCAGCTGTTTTAAAGCTTTCTGGTTGAATAACTTCTAAACCATTTTCAAGTGCAAAAACTTTTACTGGCGGAGGAGTCATTACTTTTTTTCTACCAGATGGTCTATCGGGTTGGGTGACAACTTTTACAATAGAAATAAAAGGCGTTTTTAAAAGCCCTTTCAAAATTTCTACCGCAAAGTTATGCGTTCCAAAAAAGATTATTTTTATTTTAGATTCTTTCATCTGTTTCTTCTTCGTATTCTTCTTGGATATTTTTTGCTTTGAATATAAAAAGTTCTCCATTTAAATGATCTACTTCGTGTTGGACTATACGAGCAAAAAAATCAGTTGCTTCAAAAGAAATTTTTTGGCCATTTTCATTTATTGCGTTTACCTTTATATTTTTTAATCTTTTTACTCTTCCAAAAGTGTGTGGAACAGACAAACAACCTTCGTTATCTGCAATTTTTTTTCTACTAGTTTTTTCCCAAGTTGGGTTAAATAAGACTAAATCTTTTTGGTCTGGAGTATATTGTTTTGTAATTACACAAAGTCTAATTCCAAGTCCAATTTGTGGAGCAGCCAAACCAACTCCTTTTGCGTTGTACATAGTTTCTATCATATCCTTTGCTAACTTTCTTGCTTTATTGGAGACAATAAAACTAGGCTCTACTTCTTTAGATCTTGTAGTTAGAATTTCGTTTGGATGTTGTACTATTGGTAAAATCATACAGATAAAAGTGAAAGAGGATTTGGGTCAATTCGCCAATCACTTGGGATTTCTTTATTTATTTCTGCTATTTCTTTATATATAGTATAGCGGTTTTCTTCTGTTTCGTTAAGTTTTTTCTTTAACAAAACTACAAACCAATATTTTCCTCTATAAAACATTGGTGTACTTTGTAATGGGCCTAGTATTTTACAAGTTTTTGCCTTATTTGTCAAGGCAACAGAAAGTTTCTTTGCTTCTTTGTGTGCCATAAATTCATTTTCGTGACCGTACATATATTTTACAATAAAACTATACGGAGGGTAGTTCAAGGATTTTCGTCCATTCAAATCCATTCTATAAAATCTGTCCGGTTCAAACAAAGATTTAAATAAAAAATAATCTGGCGATAGGGTTTGAATAAAAAATAAACAGTTTTTTTCTTTGATAAATTGAGTTTTTTGAATTAAATGCCAAATCTTTTCCTGTACACCAAATTCCGGCAAATTTAATTCTGTGTCTATATTTACAAAAATAATCAGTTTTGTTTTTTCCCAACGAATATTTTTGAAGGCTTTTGCAGTTCCTACAATTATTCTTTGACTTTCATTTTTAAATTCAACATTTTCGTCATCGCCATCAATTCTATAAATTTCGTTATTTGGCAGTATTTTTTTTAATTCTTTTTCTATTCCTTGGGTTCCAGCTCCAAAATTCTTTATATCTGCACTTCTACATTTTGGACATTGATTAAAATTATTCTTTTTAATTTTACAATAGTGACATTGAAGAGTTTTTGTTTTTTCATGAGTAACAAGAGGAAGATTACATTTTTCACATCTTTCTATATGTCCACAATTATTACAAATTAAACATCCAGCTAGCCCACGTCTGTTTATGTACAAAAATATATCACCAGTTTCCTTCTTCATTTGTTGCTCAACTTTCCACGAAAAAGGGGAGTAGTTTTTACCTTTTCGCTCGTCTACCATGTTTATAATTTTTGGTAATTCTTTTGGCGGAGCGCTTATTTTTTCCTTTGTGTTTTTTGATGTACTATAAATTTCTTTGTAAATAGAAAAATAAGATTCCGAGCTGGGGGAAAAGTCTATTAAATTTATTTGGATTCCAAAAATTTCTGCATAAAGATTTGCTATATCTTTGGTGCTATATCGTGGGTTTTGGTCCCAATGTTTGTGTCCTTCGTGATGCTCTTTATCTATTACAATATTTTTTAAGTTTGGAATGGGTAAAAAAACAGCACCTCGGGTTCCAACTATTATTTTCTTTTCTCCATTTCTTATTTTAAACCAAGCATCAAACTGTTCTTTTTCGGTTAAACCACTGTGCCAAGAAATTACATCTTCTTTTGGTAATAAATTTAAAATATTTTCTAAATCTTCTTTTTCTGGGATTAAAATTAAAGTTGGCTCGGATATAATTTTTGTTAAATATTTTTTTTGTTCTTCTAAATTTTTATAAATAAAAAATTTAGTTTTCTTTGGTTTTTTTACTACTTCTTTAATTTTATTTAGCTCTACTTTTTGCAATTTTCTGATTTGGAGTGGGGGAAGCATCATTCTAAAAATAATAGTGGGAGAAACGCCATAAAACTTTGCGCAAAGCATCCCAAATTCAATATATTTTGAAGTTAAAATGGGTATTTCAAGAATAATCTTCTCAATTTCTTTTACTTCTCCTTTTATTTTTGTTTCTGCTGTAATCTCAAAAACAATCCCGAACAAACTGGATTGTCTAAAAGGCATCTTTACAAGTTGTCCTATTTGAATGCTTTTTTTTAGTTCGGCAGGGATTTTGTAATCAAACCAACCAAGTCCAAAAGGCATTTTTCTTAGAGGTATTATTTTTGCAAACACATTTAAAAATCAAATTTTCCTACTAAATATCCTACTCCAAAGGGGTATTCATAAGAGAGATTTTTGAAATGAAAGTTTTGGTTTTTTAAAATTCCAAGAAGTATTAGAATAGAACGGTAACCACATTCAGAGGCTCCTTTTACTAATTCTTCGTCAAAGTTTGTAATACCTAACGTATTTCTGGTTTCCAAAAGTTCTATTATTTTTTTATCAAATTCTTTACCTTTTTCATTGAATTTTGACGGGGAGTCTTGTGTTAAAGAATGTGACAAATCGCCGGATGCTATTATGGCAATTCTTAGACTCTGATGTGCAATAATTTCTTTTAGTGAGTATCCAAAATCAACATGATCTTTGGCGGAAAATTCACTATAACCAATTGGTAAAATTTTTACACTTGGTAAATGTTCTGTTAAATAGTGAAGCGGTATAGTTGCACCATGGTCTAGTTTTTCTTGGCTTATAAGTCTAGCAGGAGTTTTAGAATGCATGTTTGCTCGTGCAATTAAAGCGGCTAATTCTGGTATTCCTTGCCATTCTTTTTTTGTGGTGACATCTCCAAATTCTTCAAAAGAGGATTCAAAATGTGTATGAGCATTTACTGTAAAAGCATCCTTAAAAAAAGATCCGTGTGGAGAGATAATTATAATTACATTTGGTTTGGCAATATAGAGTTCATTTTCCAGTTCTTCTATTGCCTCTTTTGTTTTTTTGATTTCTTCTAATTTGTCTTTTCCTATATTGGGAATTAAGGCTGGGGAATGTGGTGTAACTGCTGCAAATACTAAAGACATATTAAAAATTGTTTATGACCCATTTGCTTAATGCATCTGGTTCTACAAATCTGTTTTGGTAATCTGGATTTCCCATTGTTGTAATAACAAACTTTTTACCGTCTGATTTTCTTTCTATTAACATCGCTAAGTTAGCACCAGACTCATAAAGAAATCCTGTTTTACTAGAAATAATTTTGTAAGGAAGATCATTCTCTAACAAAAGTTCATTGGTATTATAATCATAATGATGTGGTTTACCGTCTTTGTCAATAAGTTCATCGTACTCATAACTTGATAATCCCATCATTTCTTGTAGAGATGAGTTTGCCACTACCTTTTTAAAAATCTTAGTATATTCTAAAGCAGTAGATCTGTTTCCTAAATCATAACCATAAGTGTCTATAAATTTTGTATTTGGTAATTCCCATTCTGTGGCCTGTTTGTTCATTCTAGAAATGAAAGCTGGCTCATATACCTCAACTTTATCAACAAGCATCCTAGAGGGAGTATTTAAAGATGAAACAAGCATTGCTTTCATAATATCATTTGTTCTAAACTTCTCCCCTTCTGCTACACGAAAGTAGTGTGCTACAGACTTGTGTTTACTGGCATTGTAGGTAACGGTACCTATGCTTGAAAGTGGAAGACCTTCTTGTAAAAGCCTATAAGCTGTCATAACTTTTGTAAAAGAGGCTAGTGGTCTAACCACGTTTATATTTTTTCCGGCTAGAATTTTTTCTGAATCGTATTCTGCTACAACATAAGCTTCGATTGGGGTTTCAAAAGTTTCGCCAATAAAAGTTGTTTCGGAAATTGGAGTTTTCTCCATTAAATCTGCTATATTTGTTGGGGGAAGTGTTGCTTTAGTAGTAGGTTCTTGTGCAACAACTTGTGTGGTTGGGACTGTTTTTTCAACTTCACCACGAAGATAAATTGCTTCTCCTGTTTTGTGTGCCATTCCAGTAAATTCGTCTGTCCAAATTATATTTTTCCAGTTAAACCCTAATCCATTAAAAACATCTTCATCTGCGATATGTCTTTTTTGACCTTTTTCAATTACAAAAATTTTATTTGATCCGGTAATTCCAAAAAGTGTTCCATCTTTAAATAAAATTGCATCTCCCAAAACCAATTCTCCCAAGTCAACTAAGTTTACTATTTCCGGGGAAAATTCAGAAAAGTTTGTTTTTACCATTTGTGGATCTGTCAAGGGTTTATAAACTCCATTTTTGTAAAAATAATATTTATCTATTTCTTTTATTTTTATTAACCGACCAAGAGGGTTTTCTTGGCTACTTGTGATTGTTTCTCCGGCTTTATAACCTTCTAAATCTGTTTCAGTTACGTTTATAATTTCATCCGGATGATAACCAAGTTGTTTTACAGTTTCATAATTTGCAAAAGGTCTTTTATAGTCATAGTCTAATAGATAATAATTGATACCATTTTTTACAACAGAGTAGTTTGGAAGTGAAAGTGGTTGCCCGTCATTATATCGTGATAGTTCTGTGGCTGGTGCTGTAATAATAAATTTAGGATCAAATCTAGAAATAAGAACAGTCATACTAGAAATAGACCTTTTTAATCCATCTTGAAGTAAATAAACTACATTGGTTTCTGCGTCTTGAAGTAGTGTTCCATCCGGATATCTTTGTTCAAACCATTTATTCCAAAGAGTCCAAAAGTTTTGATTTCCTAAAATGTGAGGTGTATAAGTATACAAAAAAGCTGTTGCAGAACTAGCTGGGACTACGGTTTGCCCGTCTATATTGTAAGAAACAGAAGCCTGTTTTATCCATGATTGACTTCCTTGGTTGTCGTAATACCAACGCATAATTCCGGCAGCACTGTCTACTTGTGTACCAAATCCTTTGTGTTTTTGTAGTGCTGGATCGTTCATACTGCAATTATCACAAATTCCATATCCAGTAGCCCAGTCAAGTTGTTTTTGTGTTGGGTTTGTGGTTGTAATCAAGCTTTGTTCTTTTTGAAGTTTTACGAGTAAGTATTTTGGATTTATTTCATTATCTTGGGCAGAACGATAGATAATGTCTGAAGCAGTTCTTACAACCCCATCTTTGTCTGGGCTTTTATAAGTAGATAAAAACTGACCGTTTACACTTAAAAAGGCTTGAATATCAGCGCGATTCATACTGGAATAATTCTGCAGTTCAGAATCGCTAATTATAAAGTTTGGGTTAAATTCTTCTATGGCGAACACAAACGTATTCGGGATAAATAAACTTAAAAATGCCAAAAAGAATAGAGTTTTTGTTGATTTCATAAAAATTTATACCTATTTTTTATATCTTTATTATAACAGCACTAAAACTAACTAACAAGGGAGTTTAAGAATACTTGATTTTTTACAGTAAATTTGTTATTTTAATCATAGTGTTCTTTAACAACAGGAGAGAGTAATCATGAAATACCCACAAGCAGATTTGAGTAAGGTTCCAACTGGAGTTAATTTTCCAATTGTGCACTTGGTTATTACTCCAGATGTACTTTTTGGCGAAGACGGTATGAATCTTTCTGGAATTATATTTTTGAAAAAGTTTTTGAATCTTCACCAATATGGCCCAAAGGATGAACTTGGATTTTCTGATAAAAAAAAACTTCTTGTGAAAGTAAGTATTTTCGCTTGTGAAAAACCAGACAAAGTCGTCGAATTTTTGGAAAGACTGGAAAAAGCTGGTTTCGAGGAGTATTTTGACCAGTCACTTTTTGAAGTTTGTTTTATTGGTGATGACGAATATGCAAGAACAGGACTTCTTTCATCTGCATTTGAAGTGTTAAAAGCACATTTATTTTTATCTGCAGACGATGAGTTAGTTAGATATATGATAGAAGAAGGATTTGCAGCTGCAAGAACTTTTCCAAAACTATGTCAGGCTATACTTTTAGATGAAGAAACTGTCTGCAATCTCACGCTTGATTTTGATAATGTGGTTGGAGATGCTTTTTCCGAAGAGCTTTATAGAAGATATGGATTTTTTGCTTATAACAAACATGAAAGTGATAAAAGAGATGAACCTTTGACAGACGGACCGCTTGCTAACTTTACAAAAAGAGTGATGGTGCTTCGTTCGTTATTTCCAAAAAATGTAAACCTTTCTCCTATTCAATTAAATATAAATACTGCGCGGGGCTCTATTAGACAAATACGCGGGTTGAATACTTTGCAAAAAATGGAAATTTTTCCAGATAAATATTTTGGAACTTGTGGTTTAGCCAAGGGTCCACTTTTGTACGCTTCCGGCACTGACATCTTTTTTGATGATAGTATGGGGCATGTAGAAAACGCACTTGAAAATGGGGTTTTTGGGGCTCATGTGCCATCTGGCGAAAAGAACAAGAAAAAACCCGAACTTGTTGAAGATACTCCAGAACCTTGTCAAAAGACGATAGAAGCTATCCAAGAATCTTGTGAAGGATGTTCTGATGATTTGGAAGAGACTTATTTACAAAATGAACATGATTTTGTGTGTGAATATGAACATGATTCTGTATGTGGATATGAATGTTGCCCTGAACACGATAGAGCCTGTGCCTGTGATGATTGTTTAAGAAAAGATCAACTTTCAAAACAAGACGACCTACCACAAGGTGAAAAATATAAAAAAGAAAGTTCATCTGGTAATATTCCAGAAGTCGTATTCTGTATTTCTTGTAAAACGTATGTTCCGCGAGATGAGGGTGATGATAACGAAAAGTGTAAATTGTGTCGTAA
>CAZHUL010000021.1:0-10320 GCA_964535435.1 uncultured Gammaproteobacteria bacterium
AAAAACATTACCAAACAACTATTGGAATTATTTTTCAAGCTTTTTATTTAATTCCTTCGCTTTCTGTTTTACAAAATGTAATGATGCCACAAATCGCAATAGGGGTAAATCCAGAAGAAAGAAAGAAAAAAGCTGAAGATTTAGTTAAGTATTTTGGGGTGGACCATCAGTCTAACAAATTTCCTACAGAGCTTTCTGGAGGAGAACAACAACGCGTGGCTATTAGCCGATCTCTGGTAAATGACCCGGATATAATTTTGGCAGATGAGCCAGTAGGAAACTTAGATTCAAAGTCTGCCACAGATGTGCTGAGTCTTATACAGGAAATGAACAAAAGTAAAAAGAAAACTGTTATTTTGGTTACACATGATCCCACACACCTTGATACAGCAGATAGGGTTTTTTATTTAAAAGATGCAGAGCTGATTGATATGAAGGTAAACAAAGATCCTAGAATTATTAAAAGACAGAACATAAAATCAGAAGAAGGCACTAAAAAAGAGAAGAGTGATTTAGAACTTCTTGCAAAAACTTATTCAAAAGGAAAAGAAACTATTGATGGTTTATTATTAGAGTATAAAGCAAGAGAAGTGGTACTAGAGGCATTAACAGGTCTAGGTGGAGACGAAATTTCAAACATAGAAGAACGTGTTAAGGTGATGATTAAAAAAGGAGTAAACGATGGGGATGAACTATTTGAATACTTGGACAAAGATTTAGAAGAAAATGGAATTGGTTTGGATAAACGTACAGCCAAAACTATAAATGAAAAAGTAAAAAATATAATTAAAGAACTTAGAATCGCGGAAAAACCAAATGATAAAGTTGTACATCCATTGGATGAATTTGTAAAACAGATTAGAACTTATTTAATAGAAGAATTTGATATAAAAATTAAAAGTACGGATACAATAGAAGTTATTGAAAGTGTTATTAAAGATAGGTTCCAAGGTTTAACTGATAGAAAAGGTGTTTTATCTGCGCTTGATTTAGATATTAAAGAAGGCGGTGCCGGATTAGATAGAAGAGACGCAAAAAAAGCTGCCAAAAGATTAGAGCTAATTCTTCTGGGGGCTTATGTTAGTGATGAAAAGAAAGAAGCAAAAATTATAAAAAAAGGTACCAAAAAGTAAATTATGAAACTTAGAGACGCTTTATTATTATCAACAAGAATGTTTCAAACAAGACCACTCAGAACAATGTTGACTGTTCTTGGTGTTGGAGTTGGAATTGGGGCTGTTTTATTTTTGGTTTCTTTGGGCTATGGTTTGCAAGAAGCTGTTTTAAGTAGAATTACAACAGCAGATGCTATTTTAAGCTTAGATGTAACACCAAGTGGTTCAGAATTAATTGTACTTGATGAAGAAAATATTAATAAGATAAAATCGATGGAAGGTGTATCAGAAGTAAGCCCAGTTATATCAGCTTCTTCACAGATATTATTAGGTGATTTGGTAGGTGATGGAACAATCTATGCCGTGGATCCTTCTTATTTTCGTCTTAGTGGTATAGAAACATCTTTGGGTACATTGTTTAGCCAAAACAGGGCTGAAAATCCGGGGGCTGTAATTTCTTCTGCCACAGCAAAACTGTTTAATATAGACCCTGTTGATATATTAGATAAAGAGTTTAAATTAAGTTTTTTTATACCAAAAATAAACGAGGACGGAACAGAGGAGATAAATATAGTAGAAAAAGAAACAGTGTTTAAAATTACTGGGGTTATTGCAAATGAACTTGAAAGTTTTGCGTATATTCCACTAGAAAGTATAAAAGATGTTGGTTTTGATACTTATCTTGAAGCTAAAGTAAAAGTGGTTGGCGTGGATGTGATGGATATTGTGCGTATTAAGATATTAGAACAAGGATTTTTTGTCTCGGCACTTAAAGATACTATTGAGGACGCACAGAAAATATTTGGAATTATACAGATTATTTTGGGACTATTTGGTATGGTTGCTTTGGGAGTTTCTGCTATTGGAATGTTTAATACAATGACGGTTATGCTTTTGGAGCGTACAAACGAAATAGGTATTATGCGTTCTATTGGTGTGACTCGCGCAAGTGTAAGATTTTTATTTATTGTAGAGTCGGTTATTATGGGTTTTTTGGGTGGAATTGTTGGAATAGCTATAGGAATGTTGGCTGGTGAAATATTTAACTTTGCTGTTAATTTGTTAGCAAAGAATTTAGGAGGTGAAGCAATTGACCTATTTGTAAGTCCTTTATGGTTTATATTACTTATTCTATCTTTTTCTTTTGTGGTTGGTTTTGTAACTGGAGTTTTCCCGGCAAGGCGAGCTGCAAGACTGAACCCTTTGGATGCACTTAGATATAAATAACAAAAAAACAGACTCAATTGAGTCTGTTTTTTTTCTGAATATATTTTGTATTTTAAAAGTATATGTCCAAGGTTAAAAAGGTTGAAAATGATTGACAAAATGACTTTTTTATAATATACTATATTACTAACTACAGTAAAGGCAGAGGACAAAAAAACGTCTTCATCTTCATTGAGAATCTCTGGAGTTGTGACTTCGGAGGCTTTTTTGAGGGCTATTGTAGGTGACTTAACTGTCATTGATTGTAACATCCTGTTAAGGTTTAGAAGGAGGGGAATCTGTGCTCGCAATAATTAGCGAGCGGTACAACAATAGCGATGGCTATATTGTGACCCTTAGCACCAAGAACGGTGCTGGTACACAAAACTTTTTGAAGTCTAAAGAAGGGTTTCAAAAAGTCGCCTATTCCCTAAGTTATGGGGGAAAAATAGTAGTATTTGAAGATGATTAGGCTGTCGTGACAAACACGAGCATTGTGAATGACGGTTATCCATTGTCCGCTAACAAGAACCTAACCATCACTACTGTTGGTGGTGTAGATCTTCAGAAAAACGCCTATTCTGACGTCATCTGGATTACTATCTCTGCCAAGTAAAATAGATACTTTTTTTAACAAAGACACGCTTTCGAGCGTGTCTTTTCTTTTGTTTTTATTTCTTAAAAATATCCTTTTTCAAATATTGTCCTGTCCAACTTTCTTTTATTTTAGAAATGTCTTTTGGTGTTCCAACCGCCACAACTTGTCCACCAAATTTTCCTCCTTCTGGCCCCATATCAATTACCCAGTCAGAACATTTTACTACATCTAAATTGTGTTCAATAGTCAAAATTGTATTTCCTTTTTTCACCAGCTCGTTCAATACATGAAGCAATCTTTTGATATCTTCAAAGTGTAGTCCTGTCGTAGGTTCGTCCAAAATATACAAAGTTTTTCCTGTTGCACGGCGTGACAATTCGGTAGCAAGTTTAATTCTTTGGGCTTCTCCACCAGAAAGTGTGGTTGCAGGTTGACCCAAGTGCAAATATCCAAGACCAACATCACGCAAAACTTGTAATTTATCGGAGATATTCGGAATTTCTCTAAAGAAAATATATGCCTCTTCAACTGTCATTTCCAAAACATCGGCAATGTTTTTTCTTTTGTAATGAATTTCTAATGCTTCTCTATTGTATCTTTTTCCTTCACATTCTGGGCATTCTATAAATACATCATTTAAAAATTGCATTGGAATTCTTTTGTATCCTTCTCCGGAACAAGCCTCACATCTTCCGCCACCTTTTACATTAAAACTAAACATACCGGCATCATAGCCACGCATTTTTGCTTCTGGAACGCCGGTAAACAAATCTCTAATTGATGTAAAAACTCCTGTATAAGTTGCAGGATTACTGCGAGGAGTTCTTCCAATCGGGCTTTGGTTAATTGTGATAACTTTGTCTATAAAATTGAATCCTGTAATTTTTGTATGAGCCGCAGGTTCTGCTTTTGCTCGGTAAAAATGCTTGTGTAAAGCTTTGGATAAAATTCCAGAGATAAGAGTGGATTTTCCAGAACCGGAAACCCCTGTCACACAAACAAATTTTCCAAGTGGAATTTCTACATCAATATTTTTAAGATTGAACGCCGTTGCTCCTTGAATAAAAATACTTTTTCCGTTTCCTTTGCTTTGTTTTTTTGGTATAGGAATTTCTTCACGGTTTGCCATGTATTGGCCGGTTAGTGAGTCAGTTTCACTAACTTTTTTCGGTGTTCCTTGCGCCATTATTTCCCCACCATAAATTCCAGCCCCCGGTCCAATATCAATTAAGTAATCCGCAGCTTCCATTATCGCGCGGTCGTGTTCTACAACAATTACTGTATTTCCGCTATCACGCAAAGCTTTAAGTGTGTCAATTAGTTTATCATTATCTTTTGAGTGCAAACCAATTGAGGGCTCGTCTAACACATAAATTACTTCGCTAAGTCCAGTAGAAAGTTGACTGGAAAGACGAATTCTTTGAGATTCACCACCAGAAAGAGTTGCAAAAGATCTGTCTAATGTTAAGTAAGAAAGACCAACTTTTTTTAGATTTTCTAATCTTTTAATAGATTCTTTAAGTAATGGTTCTGCAATTAATTTTTCACTTTTTGTAAAAATAGGAACATCATCGGTTTTTTTTGGGTCCAAAAGTTTTTTAAAAAATTCTAAAGTGTCTTCAATACTCATTTCCACAATATCGCTAATTGAATAGTCGTCAATTCTTACAGATAAAGAATCTTGTTTTAACCTTTTGCCTTCACAAACAGGACATATACTTTCACGCATATATTGTTCTATTTCTTTGCGAACATACTCTGAGTCTGTTTCTGCGTGGCGTTGAGTTAAGTTTGGAATTACACCTTCAAAGCGAACAGTTTTGTTGTCCAGTTCGTAAGTTTGTCCATCTGTTCCGTACAAAACTAAGTCCATTACCTTTTTGGAAAGGTCTTTAACAGGTTTATTGATATCAAATTTTTGTTTTTCTGAAACAACTTTTAATAATTTTTGGTAATAAGTTTGGTTTCCGACAATTCTAGTCCAAGGTTGAATTGCACCCTCTGCCAAGGTTAGGCGAGGGTTTGGAATTATAAGTGAAGAATCTACATTTAAAGTATATCCAAGCCCAGTACAGCGTGTACAAGCCCCATGAGGACTGTTGAAACTAAAACTTCTGGGTTCAATAGGTTCAAAAGTTTTCCCGGATTCCGGACAAAATGGATAAGTTGTGTACAAATCTTCATCACCGGTTTTTAAATTTAAAACAACAACAGATCCGTTTGAAAGGTCTAATGCTTTTTCTACACCTTCTACAACTTTTTGTTTTTTTATGTCTTTAATTGTTTCAATTACGATTTCTACATCGTATTTCTTTTTTGGTTCAAATTTATATTTTTTTAAAGCCAAAAGATTCATTTGCACTCCATTTACACGAAGCGAATTGAATCCTGATTTTTCTAAGTTTGGTAAAAGTTGATTTGCTTTTATTTCTTTGTTTAAAATAATTGGAGATAAAATTACAATCTCTTCGCCAGAACGAGCGGTTTTCCTAACTTTTTCTGCAATCTCTCCCGAGCTGTATTGTTTTACAGATTTGTTTGTTTCCGGACAATATTGAATTCCAATTTTTGAAAAAAGCAAACGTAAATGATCATAAATTTCTGTGACAGTTCCAACGGTTGAGCGTGGATTGGTACTGGTATTTTTCTGGTCAATTGCAATAGTAGGGGAAAGACCCAAAATTTCGTCTACATCAGGTTTGTCATTTACATCCATAAACTGACGCGCATAAGAATTTAAACTTTCTGCATATCGTCTTTGCCCTTCGGCATAAATTGTGTCAAACGCCAAAGAAGACTTTCCTGAGCCAGAAAGTCCTGTAATAACTGTTAATTTGTTCTTTGGTATTTCTACCGATACATCTTTTAAATTGTGTACTCTCGCGTTCGTAATTTTAATTGTATTCATTTTTTTCATAATCTGTTTTTGTCTGAAATTACCTTTTTATTTGCATTCGTCTCCTGGGACTTCACGTATAGGATCCTTATATATCCAACCTTCTCCTTTATTTACTTGGTTAATTAAGTTTTGTGTTAATGTTAATTCTAAAAATAAATTTTTCTTTGTGTCTCCAATTACAGAATCTTTTGGAATTTGATTAGCCTGTAAAGAAACTTGTCCGTTACACCAAGTATCTGCATGCGCTGTTTGGTTATTTCCTGTTACAAAAATATAACCATCTAAAGCTGACCAATTTACATTAACCTGATTCATTATCATAAAACCAGTAGCAGATGAACTGTCAGGACATTCTTTTTCTGCATTAAAAAAATCACTTTCTTCAAATTGTAAAATATATTCATAAAATGAATTGGATGATTTTAGTGTTTCAAATTTTGGTGTCGCTTCAAAAAAATTATCTTTTGTAACTTTTGCTGCACAAATTGGGTATATTCTTACAGTCATTTGTCCCGCACTGTCACCACTTCCAGAAGTAGGGTCTTCTAACCATCGGTCATCTCCATTTTCAGACTGTTCTAATGTGACCAAATCTTCACTAACGTTTCCTTTAAGTTTTTCCCAAAGTGATGGATCCACTTTATAATGAATTACTAAAGCGCCTTTCCAACATGCACTTTGAGTAATTTTAGTATTAACTTTATGTATTCCTATTAATGCAGCATTCCCTGCATTTGTGTCAAATGGAACACATACTTTATCTTTATCTTTACATATAGCTCCTTGGCAGGTTAAACTTCCAGATTCTTGCATAAAATATTCACTTCCACACTCTGTTTCTTTTGAAAAAATATTATAACCGGTGGTTTTTATTTTACTTAAATTATCTAGTTTTATTTGATTTAATCTTTGTTCTTCTATATTAATATTTTTATCAAAAATTGCTCTTGCATCTGGTGTTAAATCAGCTGAAGCATCATCCTGTAACTTTATGAGTTTTGTTTTTTCATCTTTTGGGAGTGCTAATGCTACAGGATTTTCCACTAAATTACAATATTGAGCCCCCAATCCAACCTTATTTATCAGCCAAACTTGTGGCAATCTAAATTCTACCAATGCGGGATTTATTGTTTCTAAAATTGTATAAGAGCCAACTGCCAATACCAATCCAATAATTGCACCAAAGATTCTTTTTTTTGCCTCGCCAATTGTGGCGCTGTTTCCTCCGGAAGCAACCCACTGGAATCCAGCAACAATTATCATAACGGTTGCTAGAATTCCAGCCACCATTACACCATATTTATAGATATATTTCAAGAACTCACCTATATTTTCAAAATTTTTCTTTCCACCAAACCTTATTTGAGTAACTGTTTCTGAGGCTGGCAGACAAAATCCCATTGATTCGCCGGGTGTTCCATTTACAGAACCAACCGGCACTTTTCCACAATCAGGTTTTTCATAAAAACCTTCATTTGGATGACTTGAACCAAAATCTGTTCTGGCTTTTACACACTGGTCTTTTGTAAAACATTTACTATCAACCTGTGCGTTTGCAAAAGCTGGTACGAACAGAAACACAATCCCTAAAGTAATAATTATTTTTTTCATAGTTTTGGCGACTAATTGTCTTGTAATTCTTTTACTATTATTGAATCCCAACTAGTTAAGCTCACTGAACCTTCTAGTTTTGTTTGGTTTACAATATATGTTGGTGTTCCTCGTACACCCAAGTCCACGCCGTCTTTTAAGTCTTGTTCTATGTTTACACGATTTTTTTGTGTTTCTACACAACTTTGGAAATTTGGAATATTTAGATTTAGCTCTTTGGCATAATTTACCAAAGACTCTGAGTCTAACTTTTTGTTTGTAAAAAGAAGGTCGTAATATTCCCAAAATTTACCTTGATCTTGCGCACATGTGGAAGCCAAAGATGCTTGAACAGCATTAGGATGAATACTTGCAAGTGGAAATTGCTTGAAAACTATTTTTATGGCCGGACCGTATTTTTCTATTACTTGTTGGAATATAGGATAAGATTCTTGGCTAAACGGACATTCAAAGTCTATAAATGCAATAATTGTGATAGGAACATTAGTGTTATCAAGTGTTGGGTTAAAATATCTTATGTATTGATTTACATCTTCTTCAATTTTTGGCCGTGCTTCTAACGGCACATCTGTGCTAAAACTAAAGTTGGTATTAAATTTTTTTGTAATCTGTTTTGAGTCCCCAAACTTAAGATTCCATAAATAATATCCTAAAAGTATTAAAAAAGCAAGTGTTAACCCTACAATAATAAAAGAAAAGGTTAATAACACAATACTCGTTGTTTTTTTATGCCATGGTTTTTTTGGTGTGTAGTTGTCTTTGGAAAGCTCAATAAAATTACTCATATTTTTTCTAAAATTATCTGTATTATATCAAAGAGTCGATAATATGACCAACTATAAAATAGTTTTTTGTCTAAAAAGCCAATTTGGATTGACAAATTTATAAAATTGTAATACAATATTGCCATTACCGAATCAACATCTAGTTGATTACTATTTATCACTTTCTGTATTTTTCCTCTTTTTGGGAACACTCCTAAAAGGTAAACAGAAAGGAAGTTAAAAGGAAAATATGAAAATACCGAGTATAGAAGAAATGTTAAAGGCTGGAGTTCACTTTGGGCATCAGAAATCACGTTGGCATCCAAAAATGAAGCAATTCATTTTTACAGAAAGAAATGGTGTGCATGTAATTAATTTAGAAAAAACCCAAGAAGAACTTGCAAAAGTTTTGGAGAAAGTAAAACAAATGACTGCAGAAGGAAAAATTATTCTTTTTACAACCACAAAACCTCATGCAAAAGAAATTGTAAAAGAAGCCGCAATTAGTTGTGGAGCGCCATATTTGGTAGATCGTTGGATAGGTGGAATGCTTACAAACTTTCCGGAAATTGAAAAATTAATAAAAAAATACCTAACTTACAAAGAAGAAAATGAAGCTGGTGAATGGGAAAGATATACAAAAAAAGAAGCTTTGGAAAGACAAAGAGATTTAGATAAAATGGAAGTTTATATCAGTGGTATCGCTACTTTAGAAAAAATGCCGGATGTTGTTTTTACACCAACTGTTCAACAAGAAAAAACTGCAATGGTAGAAGCAAACCGTTTAGGAGTAGAAGTTATTGGTGTTTGCGATACAAATGCTAACCCAAATACTGTTGATTATGTTATCCCTGCAAATGATGATGCAATAAACTCAATCCAAATGATGTCAAATTTAGTAGCTGGTGCTATTAACGAAGGAAAAGCAGAATACGAGAAAAAACAAAAAATGCAGGCTCAACCTGTGCAAACTGTTTAAACGTAAATTCTTAACCAAAAATATTATGTCAATAAATACAAGTGATATTTCAAAACTTCGTGAACAAACCGGCGCTGGAATTTTAGACTGTAAAAAAGCTTTGGAAGAAGCTGAGGGCAATTACGAAACAGCCATAGATATTTTACGTAAAAAAGGTGTGGCAAAAGCTGCAAAACGCGCAGGAAAAATTGCTTCAGAAGGTGTAGTTGTAAGTTATATTCATGGTCAAAATAAAGTTGCCACTTTAGTAGAATTGAACTGTGAAACTGACTTTGTGGCAAAAAATGAAAAATTTATTTCATTAGCAAAAGATATAGCGATGCATGTTGTGGCTTCTTCTCCAATTTATGTAAGTCGCGAAGATGTGCCAGTAGAACTTGTAGAAAAAGAAAAAGATATTTACAGAGAACAACTACAAGCAGAAGGAAAACCAGCAGAGATTATTGATAAAATTTTGGAAGGAAAACTAAATAAATTTTACTCAGAAATTTGTTTGTTGGATCAGGCTTATATAAAAGATGAAGACAAAACAATCGGAGAACTTTTAACCATAGCAACATCTGAAATTGGTGAAAAGGTTAGCTTACGTCGTTTTGTAAGATTTGAAGTTGGAGAAGGAATGGAAAAGAAAGGTTGTGATTTTATAGCAGAAGTTCAAGAACAATTAGGAGAATAAATACAAATTAAAAATATATTTTAAACAAAAAATCATCGGTACTGCCGATGTTTTTTTGTTGTTAAAAATTTATATTATTTTTTGTATTTTCGTCTTAATTTTTCTTTTTTATTAAACTAAGTTTATTTAACCAAAAATTCCCACCAACACTTTCAGGAAAGACAACCATTTTAGCGGAAATAAGACTAAATAAATTAACATTCCCACCAACACTTTCAGGAAAGACAACCATTTTAGCGGAAGTAAGTTTGGGTAAACTAAACGTACCACCAATTTTCTCAGGAAAAATAATTTCTTTAGCAGAAATTATTTTATATAATAAAAAATTACCACCAACTTCCTTGGGAAAAGTAACTTCCTCAATAACAGTAAGGGAATCTAACCAAAAATCCCCACCAACACTTTCAGGAAAAACAACCATCTTAGCAGAAGTAAGCCTTCTTAAATTAATAGTTTTGCCAACTCTCTTTGG
>CAZHUL010000022.1:0-10320 GCA_964535435.1 uncultured Gammaproteobacteria bacterium
CCGGTGCAGCAGCAGCAGGTTGGTTGGGTGGCAAGGCTTTGGCTGTTCCGGGTGGGGCGGTTAAAATAGCTGCTAAACCATTTACTAGATTTGCAAGAACTCAAAAAGCTAAGGCTGAAATTGGAATTAGAAAGGTTCAAAGATTCCAAGCACAAGCAGCAAAAGATTTGGAAGGAAAGGGATTTTTAGGTAAAATGGCAGCTTCTGTTATAGAGATTGGGTCTGGTAGAAAAGAGAAGAAAGTAGAAGACTGGGAAAAAACAGCACAATCATGGGGAGAAATTAAAGATGCTTATTTGGGTACTAGTAGTACAGCTGGTGGTAAAGCCAAACTTGAAGCTAGGGTTAGACTCGAGCAGGCAGAAGAATTAAAAGGTGTAAAAATGTCTCAAAAATCTTTGGAAAAGAGAGCTGAATTAGAAGCAAACGAAGGTTCGTTTTTAGAGAAATTTAATAAATTTAAAGAGACAGAAGAAATTATTGCAAAAGGTGGTGTTGCTACAGAAATTGGACAAAAACAAGAAAGTTTTAGAAAAGCAAAACTAAAAGCAGAAGCTTATAAAAAGACGGGTGACGATATAAGAGGTAATCAAATAATGACAGAAGAATATGCAAGACAGTCTAAAATTACAAATGATCTGTTTTCTGGAATGAGTTGGGAACAACTAATGGCACAAGCAGGAATGCAAAACCAACGTGTAGAGCAAGCGAGGGTTGGTGGTGACCCAAAAAAATTACAAGCAGAAATCCAAAGAAGTGTAGGATTGCAGACAGCTTTGTTTAACCAAGGTTCTACAGCAGGAGAGTCTGGGTTTTTGGAGTCATTAAAGTCGGCGGGTTGGAATGAAAAAGAAGATATTACAGATGATAACAAACAGCGTGCTGTTTTAACTGCTATTTTAGGAAAGAACATAAAAATTGGGAAAGAGGGTTCTGCTAAGCAAGAAATTGTAAATGCATACGGTGGCGAAGAACAAGCTAATAATGCATTACGTCTTATGAATGATAGTTTTAAAAAGGCTGCAATGGACGGTGGTATTAATATGATGGGTGTGGTTGGGAGTTCTGTTGACAAAGAGGGGAATGTTAAATACAAAATTAATGACAAAATTGATGTTGCTCCTGCTACATATGCTGCAGAAAGACAAGATATTAGAAAGTTGGACAGCCCAACCGGGTATATGAACCTAAACCTAAAGGGGGATATTACTGGAATTAGTAAAGAACGTTCAGGACAATTTGCTGAAATGTTTAGAGGAAAGACCCAACTTTTTGTTGATCAAGCACATTCTGCATTTATAAAGAAAATGAATGAAACTACTGTAACATCAACAAATTCAGCTCAATTTAAAGAAATGTATAAACAGGTCGCTACTAAAATAGCAGATAAAGAAGCTTTAAATAGTTTTGTAAGACAGACACAAACTTTGTTTGATCAATTAGGAACCAGCACTAACGATATTTGGAAGGATGCTGGAAGACAGGTTGTTCAAACACCTACTTCAAATTCTACAACTAAATCTTCGGGAGGACCTTTACCACCCGGCGGTCCTTACTCATCTTCAATGCCTCCGGGAGTTTTACAACCTTAAAGTTAAAATATGGTAGCTAAATTAGCACAACTTACAGCAGATCAAATAGTTGAAAAAGAAAAAGAATTTCAACTAATGATTGCTGACCCAAAAAAAGCAGAAGAGACTTGGGCTGAACTCCATGAGTTTTTTAAGAATGCTACTTTTTTGGATGTACAAGAATATTGGGAGACCTATTGGCGTTGGTATACAGATTTAACATGGAAAAGATTGAATGCTTTACCAAAAGATATAATTGTAAATATTGCGGTTTCTTTGCAAATTCCAATGGCTAGTATGATCGGTTATGATGTATGGGAAAGGTTGATGTGGTATTTTGGTATGCGTACTTTGGATGATGAAGATTTGACAATTTTTTATACAAAAGTTCGTACCTCTTTCTTTAATTCAAAAGCATTTTTAGGTAAAAGTGATAATAAAGATTTTTTAATTCGTGATTTAGTGGAAAAGGTAAAAAATTTGAATTTAAAAGAAAATAATAGCCTGGAAATGGCAGGTTTTTATAGTAAGATTCAGGATATTATAAAATCTCAAAGCGATGTTGTTCGTAAATATATAGATGTAAGTACTGATGATGTTGTTAAAGAATTGACTAGTCTATCTTCATTTTTTATTGGAGTAGAGCCGGATAAAATTTCTGCGGTGGTAGAGGGATTTTTACACCCAGAACTAGTCGAAGCGGTTGAAGTACAAAATGAAATTAAGAAAAAAGAAGAAGAGGAATTGGAAAAAATAGGTGATGAAATGGTGGAATTGGGAATAGGAAACAAAACAAAAGAAGTCATAGAAAAAATAGAACTCCAACCAGAAATACTAAAAGAAGATGTTATGGAAACTCCTGTTGTAGAAGAAAAAACTGCTGAAATAATTGAAGAATCAGAAGAGGAAACAGTCACAGAAGAAAAAGTTGAATCTGAAAAAACAGAAGAAATTCCAGTAGAAAAAACTGTTGTGGAGGAGGTTGTAGAAACCCCAAACAAAGAAGAAAAAGAAGAAACTATTGTCCCAACAGAAACCACAGAACCTATTTTAGAAGAAAAACCAGAAGAAAATAAAATGTCTTTGAATGAGATAAAAGAAATGATTGTTTCTAGATTTGCAGACAAGGATGGAAAAATAGAAAATATAGAGGGTGTTTTAACATTGTTACATTCTTTGGCAGACGACTATAAAGATGAAAACATAAGAGAGCTATATTATTTTGACGAAGAAAAAGGTGATTTTAGTTGGAATATCAATTTGCTTACATAACTTTATATTATGTCACAAGGCCCTACAATTTTAGTTAAAAAATCAGATGGAACTACCGTAAAAATGACGATGGCCGAGTTTAAGATATATAAAGAAAGCAAGAAAGAGGTAGTGTTAGAAGAAAAAAAAGTAGACGAATTGTCATTCCGAGCGCCAGAGAGGGATCTCGTCTTAAATTCACTAAAACAGGATAAACAGCAACCAAAACAGAAAAAGGAAGAAAAAAAACCAAAACGTTATGAAAAAACAGGATTGATTGTTTCTCCACCTCATGAATTAATGAAAAAGGAAAAAAATTTGTTGGCAGTAATTGAAACTTCTAAAAAAATAGTAATTCCTCAAGATCTACCTATTGAAGATTTAATTAAAAATAGAAAATATCCAGATTTAACAAAAGTAGAAGATGAAGATGCTATTGAAGATGAAGAGGCAGAAAAAATAGCAGACTTAATTGAAGAAGAAATTGAGGAGAAAGAACCAGAACCAGAACCAGAACCAGAACCAGAAAAAATAGAAGAAGTTGACAAAAGTATTTTGGTGCCAACAAAAGTACCAAAACAAGAAACAAAATTAAAAGAGATAAAAGATATTGAAGCAAAAATTATAGAAGCAAAAGGAAAAAAAGAAGTTTCTGAATTAGATTCTAAAAAATGGAGAGATACTGACTATAAATCTCCACTTGACGAAGATTTGGGTACGGAATTTGAAAAAGCAACTGAAAATAACCAAGAATTACAGGTTAATAATATTATTGCCAGTTTATCTTTTAATGTTGCAAGTGATTTGCAAGGAAGATTGCGAACACTAATTTTATCTAGACTAAAAGATGTAAGAACAGATGAACAATTAACAGAGTATGCTCAGAAAAAGTCTTTGGATGGTGGTTTGGGTTTGGATGATAATCAAGCAAAAGAATTGATAAAATTAACTTCTAATGCAAAAAAAAGTGAAGCAGGTACTTCAATTATTCAGTCTGCTGAAGAGAGTTTTTTGGAATCTGTTGGTGCTAGCGGTACAAAAAAACCTTCAAAAACTGACGATGTTGTATCTCAAATTATTGAAAAAGAAAACGCGCGTACTGCAGGATTGGAAAAGTTAGATATTGCACAAATGATTTCCCAAAAAGAACCGGAAAAAACAGTAGTTCAGACACCGGTTATTACTAAAATTTCTTCTATAAAAACAGGGCAAAGAAGTGATTTTGCGCACAAAACACCAATGCACGATATAAAAATGCCAGCAGGAGAAACTAGAATGGGTCCAATAGATGAAATAAGAACATTTAAAGCCGAAGATTTTCATAGACTTGATAAAGATAGAGAAAAAGCAATCGAAAAATTCTTAGATAAAGTTCAGTCATTAAAAAACGAATCCTTTTTATTTTATTTGGATGCTGTAAAAGCTTGGCAGACCAGTCCATTTTATAAAAATTATCAAGAAGTTTTGCTTACCGCTATAAATAACAATCAAAAAATAGAAGATGTTTTGAATTCCGGTAAATATCAAATTTCATTGGAAGATTTTTTTGCAGTAAATAAAATAAGTAAAAAAGTAAAGTTCTAAAAAATTAAGGTTAAGTCGGTCGAAGGTTCATAGAGTCGAAAGTCGGAAAGAAAAGAAACTAACATTCAATTGTCATTCCCGGCTTGACCGGGAATCCAGAAACGTTGATTCAAACTGGATCCCCAATCAAGTTGGGGATGACAAATTGAGTAGAATAATTAGAACAAGCGAAGCGATAGAATAATTAAAACATTCTAAACAAGCAAATCAGAATTTAAATAAACCCCTTTCAGTTTCACAAAGTATTTAAAGTTTTAATAATAAGTTATGCCCCAACAGTTTGTGGTTCCACAATTTATAGATGTAGAAGATAAGATTTTTGGTCCAATTACAACTAGACAATTTTTGATTTTATTGGTCACCGGACTTTTACTTTTTATAGCTTTTAAGTTGGCAGATATTGCTTTATTTATAGTAATAACCTTACTTTTAGGTGGCTCTGCGTTAGTTATAGCTTTTGTAAAAGTAAACGGTCAGGCTTTTCATTATTTTATTTTAAATATATTTCAAACATTAAAAAAACCGGGTTTGCGAGTCTGGAGTAAAAGTTTTACAAAAGAGGACTTGGAATATTTAAGAAAACTGGGAATGGAAGAAATTGCAGAACAGGTAGAAAAAAAGGCAGTGGCATCACATAGAAAAATAAGAGATCTATCTTTAATAGTTAATACAGGTGGATTTTATAAAGGAGAAGAATAAATATGGTTAAAAAAACAAAAAATAAAAAAGGTCAAAAGCCTGCGAGCCAATCTTATTTGCCAATCGCACAAATAAAAGACGGAGTGGTAGTTTTAAAAGATGGAACATTGCGTTCGGTACTTTTGGTTTCAAGTATAAATTTTGCGTTAAAATCAGAAGATGAACAAAATGCGTTAATTTCTTCTTATGTTAGTTTTTTGAATTCTTTGGAGTATCCCTTACAAGTGGTTATCCAATCACGAAAATTACAAATTCAACCGTACATAGAAAATTTACGCAAAATGCAGAAAGAGCAAACAAATGAATTATTAAAAGCACAAATTGGTGACTACGGTTCTTTCATTTCTGAATTGGTAGAAATAGGAGAAATAATGTCAAAACGTTTTTATGTCGTTATTCCTTACGATCCATTATCAAATAAGAAAAAAAGTTTTTGGTCTAGATTGCAGGAGGCAGTCAAACCGGTTTCTTCTATTCGTTTAAAAGGAGAGAGGTTTGATAAGCGTAAAGAAGATTTAGAAATGCGGGTTAGACAAGCAACTTCTGGACTTCAAAGTATGGGGTTGCAAGTTGTACAAATGGACACCCAAGCTCTAATAGAACTTTATTATTCCACATATAATCCTGATATGGCTTATGCACAGCAACTTCAGGATATAAATAAGATTCAAGTAGAACAGATTTAGCTATGTCATTTAAACCAATTTCCTCACAACAAAAAAATATTTCAGGACTCAAAATAAAAGAAGCAAAGGTAGAAGAGCTAGATGTTCAAAAAGAATTAGTCAGTTTAGAAGAAGAAAGGATTTATCGTTCTGGAACAGTAGCAATTAAAGACTTAATTGCTCCGTCTGCTTTAAATGTAGATTCAAGTTTTTTACAATTGGGTGATGTATTTTTACGAACTATTTTTGTAATTTCTTACCCAAGGTATATAGCGGTGGGCTGGAGTTCACCTGTCTTGAATATGAGCATTACCATGGATATTTCAATGTTTTTTTATCCTATTAAGGCAGAAATAATTTTAAAACAGTTAAAGAAAAAAGTAGGAGCTTTAGAGGCCCAGTTGTCTTCTGATAGGGAAAAAGGAGCACCAAGAGATCCGCTCCGAGAAACTGCTTTGCAGGATATTGAAAAACTTCGTGACGATATTACCCAAGGTACAGAGCATTTTTTCCAGTTTGCTTTTTATGTGACTATTTATGCTAAAAGTAAAAAAGAATTAGATACACTAAGCGAAGATATAGAGGGAGTTTTTGGTTCTACTTTAATTTATAGTAAGCGTGTTTTATACCAGTCAGAACAAGGGTTTAATTCAACTACACCACTTGGAATAGATGAACTGATGGTAGCTTTCAATATGAATTCTTCTCCTGTTGCTTCATCTTTCCCTTTTATTTCTGCAGAGCTTACCAGCGATGATGGGGTTTTGTATGGAATAAACAGACACAATAATAGTTTAATTCTTTTTGATAGATTTAGTTTACAAAATGCGAATATGGTTGTGTTTGCTACTTCCGGTGCGGGTAAATCTTATGCAATTAAGCTAGAGATTTTGCGTAGTATGATGTTTGGCACAGATGTTATTGTGATTGACCCAGAAATGGAGTACAAACATCTAAATGACGCTGTTGGTGGAACTTATATCAACATCTCACTTTCTTCTGAGAGCAAGGTAAATCCATTTGACTTACCAAGACCTGTTGGACAGAAAATTT
Organism: uncultured Gammaproteobacteria bacterium; assembly: GCA_964535435.1. Classification (GTDB taxonomy): domain Bacteria; phylum Patescibacteriota; class Patescibacteriia; order Magasanikbacterales; family UBA922; genus JAKITS01. The sequence continues at coordinate 6,824 of CAZHUL010000022.1, forward strand.
CCACAGAAGATGTAATTAGGAATGCGGTAATTACAATGAAGGGACAGCTTAGAATTATGTTTGGAAGTCTAACGGCCCAAGAAGATTCTATTTTGGATAGAGCGCTTATAGAGACTTACGCAAAAAAAGACATCACGTCTGATTCTGATTTGGCTACAGTAGAACCGCCAATTATGCAGGACTTGTTGGAAATTTTAGAAGGAATGGAAGGCGCAGAAAACTTAGTTTTGAAACTTCTTAAATATACAGAAGGAACTTTTTCAGGGCTTTTTAATTCCCCAACCAATGTAAATGTAAACAACCAATTAGTAATTTTTAGTGTGCGTGATTTGGAAGATGAACTTAGACCAGTTGCGCTTTACTCCCTTATAAACTATATTTGGAATGTAGTTCGTTCTGAAAGAAAAAAGAGACTTTTGATTATTGATGAGGCTTGGTGGCTTATGATGCATGAAGACAGCGCTAAGTTTATTTTTGCTCTTGTAAAAAGATGTAGAAAATATTATTTAGGAATTACTACCATTACCCAAGACGTAAATGATTTTTTGCGTTCACCTTATGGTCAGTCAATTGTTAATAACTCTTCACTTCAACTTTTGCTTAAACAGTCTCCGTCATCGGTGGATTTGATTCAAAAAACCTTTTTACTTACAGAAGGCGAAAAGTATTTATTGTTAGAGAGTGCTGTGGGAGAGGGTATATTTTTTGCAGGATTAAAACATGCTGCTATAAAAGTTGTGGCGTCCTATACAGAAGACCAATTAATTACATCTGATCCAAAACAACTTTTGGAAATAGAAAAATCAAAAAAAGAATACGAAGATAAACTTTTACAAGCTCAGGGTGGAGAAGCTTCAATTTAAGAATATAATAAATAAAATATATGGATGATATCAGAAAAAGACTTTTTATAATAATCGGGTTAGTTTCATTTGTTATTATTGCAATTGTTTTAGTGATTCTATTTTTAACAAAAGACAAGGTCAATAATACTGAATCAGTAGTAGAAACACCTCAAGAAAATATAGATAATACCACAAACAACGGTAATCAAAATAATACAAATAAACCAACAGTCAAAGAATTACCACCACAAAACCCAGAAGAAGTTAGTGCAAAACAAGTTGCCCGTCTTTTTGTGGAAAGGTTTGAAACTTATTCAAATCAAAATGACAATAGCCACATAGACGATGTTTTATTTTTAGTAACAGATAGTATGGTGAGTTGGGTAAAAGAACAATCATTACAACAAAGTTCAGATTATCAAGGCGTTACTACTCAAGTTTTGGCAAGTAATGTTTCTGATTTAACAAGTAAGAGTGCCACTGTAAATATAGAAGCTTGGCAAACAGTAGAAAATAGTGAAGGTACAGTCTCGCTTCAAAAAAGTGGTGAAATAAATCTTGTAAAAGTTGGCACAGAATGGAAAGTGGATGGGTTTTATTGGAATGATTGAGTACAGTAAGCAGACTAAATAAATAGGAGTTTAAAAAACAAAAAGAGGGGAAGTCTTCTTTTTGTTTTTGTACTGACTTTTGACCTTATGAACTTTCGACTTACTCATCCTTTTCTTTTCTTTTCTTTTCTTTTCTTTCTAACCAAGCGAAGCGATATATCAAATGAAACGATTCATCAAGCGTTAGCGATTCATCCTTCATGCCACGTCATCCCGAACGGAGCGAAGCGGAGCTTGAGGGATCTAGAGAAAGTATCACCAAAACAAAAATAATCACATCCTTCCTGTCATCCCCAACTTGATTAAAGATCCAGTTTGAATCAAAGTTTCTGGATTCCCGATCAAGCCGGGAATGACAGAACTTTCGACTTCCTACTTTATAAACTTTATAGACTTTCAACTTAAACTTTATTTTCATGCAATTCTTACAAAAAACAACTAATTTCCTAAAGGAAACATTATTTCCTATTTTTTGTTTGGGTTGTAATGAAGAAGGCGAGTGGATTTGTGATAAGTGTAGATTTAGTTTTGACACGAATGGAATTTTTTTGTGTCCTGTTTGTAAAACACACACTGTTTTTGGAAAAGTTTGTGATAATTGTAAAAATAAAACAGATATATCATCTGTTTGTGCTGTTTTTAATTTCAAGAAAAATTCAGACATTGGTAATTTGGTGCATATTTGGAAATATCAATATGCAGAAGAGCTTACAGAAAAAGTCGATGATTTTGTGCAAGAATTTACACGTAGTAATTTTTCTTTATTTTCAGAAGTGGAGGTTATTGTTCCAATACCACTTCACCCACGTAGATTTGCCGAGCGTGGTTTCAATCAAGCCGAAAAAATAGCACAAAGTTTATCTCAAGTTTTAGGGAAACCAGTATTAAATTTGTTAAAAAGAAAAAGATATACAAAACAACAAGCAAAACTTAGTAGATTTAAGAGAGGAAAAAATGTTGGCGGAGCCTTTGTGTTATCTAAAGATTTTCAAAAATTTAAACGAGTTTTATTGGTAGACGATGTGTATACCACAGGCAGTACAATGGGCGAGTGTGCCAGAGTTTTGCGTAGTGGCGGTATACAAATTGTGGATAGTTTTGTACTTGTTCGTGGATAAGAAAAAACTAACTTTTCAGTTAGATTTTTATTATTTACGGTGATAATACTTGGAACTTTGAACTTCCTATTTATTTGAGGTTTCAGTATTTGCCCAGAAAATTTATTAATTTATTTAGCTTTTAACTTTATCTCTAAATACTCTTTTAGTCTTTTTGCTTGTTGTATCATGTGCTGTTCAGGGTCATCTGACCATTCACCGATATTCGTAGACACGCTTCCTTCGGCTTGCGATAATTTTCTGGCCTGAATGACATCTATTTTAGATATAGCTTCGATAGGTATGCCTCCAATCACACAAAAACTAAAACCATATTCATAATCAGTGATATGTAAACTTTCTGGATCAAGATACACATTTCTTTTATTAGAAAGTTTTAATGAGTCTATATAAAGTCTTCCATACTTTTTTCCTTCACTTTCATCATCCATATATCCTTCAACTGCAAAATCAACGGTTTGTAAATAAGTATATCGACCTGATTCTGCTGAGCCAAATATTTGTCCTACTTTTAAATTCTTTTTTATTTTATCTAGTTCAGAAACACGACCTAGTTGTTCTGGTATTTGTTTAATAGGGCAAAGCTCAATACGAATACAATCGTCCCTTAAAAAAACAACTTTAATTTTTTCATTCTCAAGGGCATCGATTATGTTTTCTACGGATTTTTCGCTCCAGCCAAATTCTTCAATCGAACCTTCAATAACTGGGTTTGGTAGCTCTTTGTTTGATTCAATTTTGGATTCAGGGAGGGTATTTATTTCTATAGAACCAAGAACTTTGTGATTTCTTCCTGTTTGTAAACGTTGTTCAAAATATGGATCCATCTTTTCACTCATAAAATGTATGTTTCAAACTTGCAAAATTTAAATTGGCGGTGTTTTTTGATTGATGTTCGAACATTTTTTGAGCAAAACCCCCAA
>CAZHUL010000023.1:0-3244 GCA_964535435.1 uncultured Gammaproteobacteria bacterium
GTCTCGTTGTCTGGCACAAAAAGAACATGTAACAGATCCGTACATTTTTAAACCTGATTCATCTATACACTGAGCGAAGTTGTTATATTCTTCTTGTGGGCCTGTGTTGGAATGAATTAAATAGGTGCTTCCTGCAAAAATAAGCGCAAGAATAATTGCAGAAACCAAAAAATTAAGGGTTGGTTTTTTCTTTAGGGTAAAAACAATTAAAATAAGTATAAGAAAGATTATGAATTTGGAAAGTTCACAAAATACACAGATATTTTTTAAAACAAAAATTTCTATAACAGTAAGATAAAGTGATGGGCCTAAAAAAGATATAGAAACAAAAAGAATATTTTTTAACATTTTTTCGTTATATTTCCAGATGAAAATACTTAAAATAGTTAAGAAAAAAAGAATACCTAAAATTGAGAGGGGTATTCCTAAAATTTCTGAATAAAGACTTTTATTTACAATATCGCAAGAAAGACCTTCTCCAAGGTTGCAAAAAGCACCTTCGGTTGGAGAAAAGTGTAGGTAAGAAAGGTAAAACATTATCCCAGCACCTAAAATACTAAAGACTATTAGTAAAATTCTTTTGAACATATTTTTGTTTAACAAAATTCGCAAACATTTTTACTTTTGTGGATTTTTCCATTATCTTTTGTATGAGGACAGCAAAATTTACAACAAAATTTTTCTTTACCCTTAATCATTTTTAAGTCTGATTTGACAAAATCTTTTTTACATTTAGAGCATTTGAGTTTCTTTTTCTTTCTTAAAAAATTAAACATATTTTTTATTATTTTAACTAAATACATTATAGGACTGCCACCAAACACGTTTTAGTAGAAGTGGTGTTTGACGATAACTATATTATATCACATTTTTATGGACTTTCGCTAAACATACTTTTGTTAGTAAAATTTCTATATTTTAGTTTAATTTTTTATTTTTTCAACAAAAAAACATCTGAAAAGATGTTTTTTTGTGTGTAGTGTTTATGAATGGTTTTGAAATATTTTTGTAGTCTATGGCAACAATGAAATTTTATTGTGCAAATAAAAAAAACAGTGCAGTCGCGGCACTGATAATTTCAGATTTTTCTAATAAATTAGAATTAATCCATTTCAGTAAATTTTTCAATTAAAAATGGATTGGAAAATTCACTGTTTTTGTGGCAAATTCTTTATTTTTTAATTTATAAAAAAAAATGGGCGGCTAAATTTTAGTATAGTCGCCCCATGAAAAAACTTATTTATGGTTTGTTGTTGAGTCAAGAAGTCCGAGTTGCTTGATAATCTCATCAAGATTTCTCGGCCTCTCCCCACTTGGAGAGCAAGGATATTCATGTGAACTTAGTAATTGTCTAAGTTCATCTACATCTCGCTTTATTAGTCCACCAGCCTTTTGGCAGACTAACAAAATACTCCTAGTCGCAGCCATGGTGGTGCAACAAATAGAGAGTTCACACTGTTCAAAACTCATTTCATCCGTCGGATTGCCGATGGCCAGCTCCCACTTGTCCTTTTCTAGGCTTACTTGGTGCCACTGAGTGAGCTTTTCTACTTCCTCTAGCTTATTGTACATTTCGTGTGGACGAAACAACTCAGCACTCCACATTATTCGATATCCAGTACAAGCAAGAAACTGTTCATCATTATCGTCATCATTATCAAAAATTCCAAAAAAAATTTCTGATACGTAACCTCTCCGTGGTTTATTATTTACAATAACCCACGCCTGTTGCCTCATTTTGAAGTCGGGCTCTTTAAAGAGCATTCTTTTTTTGAACATTTTTTACCTCCTTTTGTGCCGCGGGCGGGAATCGAACCCGCACTCCTTTATAGGGAACAGGATTTTAAGTCCTGCGTGTCTACCAATTCCACCACCGTGGCATAGTTTTATGAAAATATTATGCCTGAAAAAATATAAAAAGTCAAGATATAGTGATTTTATGCTAATAAAATTTATAAAAAAACAAAACCAGTAATTGTTTTACGGGACTGTCGCCAAATACGCTTTCGTTACTAAAATTTAAAAATTTTAGTAGAAATGGTTTTTGGCGATAGCCCCATTACTGGTTTTGCGTGGAGTATACTCTTACCAATCCAAACTTCCTGCATTTTGATATTCTGTGACTCTGGTTTCAAAGAAATTCTTTTCTTTTTTAAGATCAATAATTTCGCTCATCCAAGGAAAAGGATTTTGGTCGTCATAAAATTTGGGTAGATTTATTCTCTCTAATCGTCTATCTGCAATATGGCGAACATATTCTTTGATAATTTCTGGCTGTAATCCTAAAATTCCTCTTGGCAAACAGTCATCTACATAAACCTCTTCTAATTTAACTGCTTCTTGAATTGTTTTGGAAACAGAATTTTTGAAGTCTTCTGTCCAAATTTCCGGATTTTCAGAAATAATTGTATTTATTAAATCTACCCCAAACGCCAAGTGAACTGATTCATCACGTAAAATATATTGAAATTGCTCTCCAATTCCAACCATTTTGTTTTGACGAAGAAGTGAAAGCATCATTGCAAAACCGGCATAAAAGAAAATTCCTTCCATAATTACGTAATATCCAATTAAATCGAAAACAAATTTTTGAATATTTTCAACTGTGTCTGTATTGAAGTTAGACTCAAAAATAGAAGTTGTAATGTTTACTACAAAATCATCTTTAGCTTTGATACTTGGAATTGTGGAATACATATTGTAAATTTCTTCTGGGTTTAGTCCCAAAGAATCGCAACAATATATAAAAGTATCGGTGTGGACAGCTTCTTCATAACCTTGGCGAAGTAGATATTGGCGACATTCAGGATTGGTGATATGTCTATAAATTGCCAAAACAATATTATTTGCTGTTAAACTTTCGGCAGTAGAAAAAAAACCTAAATTCCATGTTATCATTCTTCTTTCTTCTTCTGTTAGTCCACCTTGTTTTTTCCAAAGTTCTATATCTTGTTGCATAGGAACTTCTTCGGGAACCCAGTTGTTGGCAACGCCGGATTTGTAATGAACTCTTGCCCAAGGATATTGAAACGGCAATATTTTATTTGGATCGGTTGTTGAATTATTGAGTATACTTTTCATATTTTTTATTTTATGTTTTTGTCTGTCATCCTCAGCTTGACTGGGGATCCAGGAGTTTATATCACAATGTAATTATTAAAGTTTATGTATTTTTATATAAAAACAGTTTTAATTTAAATTCCCTAGATTCCAGATCAAGTCGGGAATGACAACATAAACTTGT
>CAZHUL010000023.1:3344-10072 GCA_964535435.1 uncultured Gammaproteobacteria bacterium
TAGTCTGCTTTTCTTTCTACTGGCATGATTCACAATCCGGGTCTGCAATTTTGCACAGTTTTGGCTCAGAAAACTCTATTATTGGTTTTTCATTAATTTCTGATTTAGTTAAGTCTTGTTTCTTAATGTCTAGTGTACTTTTTTCCACATGGGTGGCGGCAAGTGAACGTAAATAATATGTAGTTTTTAGCCCCATTTCCCATGCAAATTGGTAAGTGTCAGATATTTTTTTGCCAGAAGTTCCTTTAATAAACATGTTTACAGATTGACTTTGGTCTATCCATTTTCCTCGGTATGCTGCTGATTTTGTAAGCCAATCAGAATCAACTTCAAAAACTTCTTTATATTTTGCGCGAATTTCCATTGGAATTGCATCAATGTTCGCAACGCTTCCGTCGTATCTTTTTAATTCACTTAACATTTCACTATTCCACAAGTTTATTTTTTTGAGCTCGTTTACTAAATATGAATTTACAATTGTAAATTCACCACTCATATTTGATTTTACGTAAATATTTTTGTAAATCGGCTCAATTGTTGGCGAACATCCGGCGATGTTTGAAATTGTTGCTGTTGGAGCTATTGCCATACAGTTTGAATTTCTCATTCCGTTTTCTTTTATTAATTCACGAACTTTATTCCAATCAAGTCTTGTTTCTCTGTTTACATTTATTTTTTCACCACGAGCCTCTTCTAAAAGTGCGATTGTATCAACTGGCATAATTCCTCTGTCCCATTTTGAACCACGGAAACTTGAATAAGCTCCTTTTTCTTTTGCTAAATTTACAGAAGTTGAGATTGCGAAGTATGAAACCAATTCCATACTTTCATCTGCAAATTTGATATTTTCTTCTGAATCAAATGGGATATTTAGGTTGTAAAGTGCATCTTGATAACCCATTATTCCCAATCCAATTGGTCTGTGTTTTTTGTTTGAAATTTCCCCTTCAACTGTTGGATAAAAATTTAAATCTACTACATTGTCTAGCATTCTCATGGCAGTTTTTACTGTTTTTTCCAAGAGAACTTTGTCAAGAAATCCATTTTCTGTATGGCGTGCAAAATTTACAGAACCTAAATTACAAACAGCTGTTTCATCTTTTGATGTGTTTAAGGTAATTTCAGTACATAAATTTGAAGAATGAATTACACCTGCATGATCTTGCGGAGAACGAACGTTACAAGGATCTTTGAATGTAATCCAAGGGTGTCCTGTTTCAAAAAGCATTGAAATTATTTTTTTCCATAAATCACTTGCTTTAATGGTTTTGTATAGTTTTATTTCACCATTTTTTGCTTTTTGTTCGTATTTTTTATAAACAATTTCAAATTCTTTTCCATAAATTTCGTGTAATTCCGGAGTTTCGTCTGGTGAAAAAAGTGTCCATTCCATATCATCCCTAACTCTTTTCATAAATAAGTCTGGAATCCAACTAGCAGTATTCATGTCGTGTGTTCTTCTTCTTTCATCTCCTGTATTTTTACGAAGTTCTAAAAAGTCTTCAAAATCAAAATGCCATGCTTCTAAATAAGCGCAAGTTGCCCCACGTCTTCGTCCACTTCTGTTGATTGCGACAGTTGTGTCGTTAGCAATTTTCAAAAATGGAACAACACCTTGGCTTTCAACCCCAGTTCCTTTAATTAAGGATCCCATTCCACGTAAACTTGACCAGTCATTTCCAATTCCACCAGACCATTTAGACATTTGTGCGTTGTCAGAAATAGATTTAAAGATATGATTTAATGAATCTTCAACTGTGGTAATGTAGCAAGAACTAAGTTGAGGATGATTTGTACCTGCGTGGAATAGAGTAGGAGTAGAAGGAACAAACAGAAGCTGAGACATTACATTATAAAATTCAACAGCTTTTTCATTGTAGTTTGTTTCATTTAAAGCAAGCCCCATTGCTACACGCATCCAAAACATTTGAGGTGTTTCTAAAACTGCTTTGGTTTCTGGGTTTCTCAAAAAATATCTATCGTATAAGGTTTGCATTCCCAAATAATCAAGATTTTCGTCTCGTGATAATTCTATGTGTGAGCCTAAAAAGTCTGTATCAAACAAAAGTATTTTTGGATTTAATCTCTCAATCTTTACACCCTCCATAAGGTTTTCTTTGAAAGATTTTGTATGAGCAACTTTTAAATTAGTAAAATCAAAGTTATCTCCTAAAACTTCTTTGTAAATATCCTTTAATAACATTTTTGAAGCAAGTTTTGAGTATGCCGGATCTCTTTCAATGTAAGAACGAGCACATAAAATAACAGCTTTAGAAATTTCAGAAGTAGTAATTCCATCGTAAATTTCTGATCTGCACTGGTTTGCTATTCCATCCACATCAATTTGGCTTTTTTCTTCCGCACAACTTTCTATATATTTTTTTAATTTTTCTATTGAAAAAGCTTGTTTTTCGCCAGATTTTTTTATAATTATTAAACTATCTGTTTCAATTTTTTTAATTACTTCTTCTTTTTCAACTTCTCTGGTTTTTGCATGCTCGTAGCGATAAATTATATAGGATTTTGCAACTGTGTAAAAATGATTTTCCATTAAAACTTTTTCTACAATGTTTTGAATTTGTTCAACACTTGGCGTCTCTTCTATTGTTTTCAGGTTTTGGATTGCAATATCAGTAATTTTTTTCAAAACTTCTGTATCAAAAGAAACCCGAGAAGCTAAAAATGCTTTAGAAATAGCATTTTGAATTTTTTCAGGATTAAATTCCTGCATAGACCCATCACGCTTTTTTATGAATGTTATATTCACCATAAAATTATTATTTAGTTGTATAAAGAAAGAACGAGGATGAGGTTTTTACAATATCGGTCTAAGAAGATAAAACACTAGATGTAGTGTTAATTATTTATTTAACACACTAGATATTGTATTTTGATGTAAAAACATTATACCACATTAAAAAAAGTATGTTATCCACAGGCTACCAAAAATATTTTTCAAAATTGACAGTAAGGTTTTAAAATTGCTATAAATACATTATGGGACTGTCGCCAAATACGCTTTCGTTAGTAAAATTTAGAAGTTTTAGTAGAAATGGTGTTTGGCGACAGTCCCATTAAAACTATTCACCGAAAATTGGGGGTGACAAATGAATCAGGTGTTGCTTGCAATTTTCGCACCGTTAATTGCAACAATTACAGGTCTTTTTAAGATAATTTCTTCTGTGGCGGAGGGTGAAAGAGGTATTGTTTTGCGTTTTGGTAAAGCAAAACGCGGTAAAGACGGAAATCCAAAGATTTATAAACCAGGGATTGTATTTTTAATACCTTTTGCAGATACAATTCACATAAAACACATAAAACAAGATACTGTCACATTCACAGGCCAAAGAATTATTTTGAAAAATCAACTGTCCTTTTATGTGAGTGCCGTAGTTATTTTCAAAATAAAAGATGTTTTCAAAGCTCTTTTTGAGATTAAAAATGTGAATGATTCTCTTAAAGATTTGTGTATGGGTATTTTGCGAGATGTTCTTTCTAAAGAGGATCATACAATTTTTTCTAAAAAAGAAAAAATAGCAGAAGAATTTTTGGAAGGAGTTAAAGCTAGAGCCGAAGAATGGGGTATAGAGTTTGTTCAATTCAATCTTACTAACTGTGACCCAACACCAGAGACAGCTGTTTTTATTAATTTGGAAACAGGAACAGAACTAAGATTAGAGGCTTTGAAAAAGTTTACAAAAGAATCAAAAGAAGTTTTAAATGATTTAAACCCAAGTTTGGCTGCAGTTTTAATAGGTGCCCCACTTGTGGCGACAGTTTCAGAACAAAAAAAATAAGAGCTAGACAAGTCTAGCTCTTTTTACATTACTTTTCTTTCGGCGGAAGATTATAAGGCCAATTATTAGTTTCCAATTTGACAGCAACTCTCCAAACTAGTTCTGCCAATCTCCCATTTCCATCACAGAATGGAAGTGAGTTTTTAAATTCCCAATAAATCTCTTGTGGCTTAAACATTACTGAAAACATCCAGCAAATATGTTTAAATGAGTGTTCTGCACTCAATTCTTCACCTTTTGGGTGTCGAAAGTAAGTTTTATTTGCTTTAGGCTCAATAGTAATTGCAAGCTTCAAGATTAGTTCTTTAACCTGTTCTTCTGTCGGTAGTGCACCAACCTCTTTGGATGGAGAAAAGTTTTTTGCTAATCTGTATGCTTTTGTGAAGTGTTCAATTTGTCTTTTTCCATTTACCTCTCTTCTAGAGCAGCAAGCACAAATAACAGCAATATCATGATTAGTTAGTTCAGTCATTTTCCTTCTCCCTGTTTGAGTTTTCAAAGATCGTAGTAGTCTAGTATTTTTTTTGCATTTTGTCAAGGCTAATTGACAAAAAGTATTTTTTTTATTATAATTTTATGGTTGTTCATTGTTATAGGAGGTTTTGATGAGTGGAAAGTGTGGTGTTTTTGCTTTTAACCTCAAGCCAACAGAAAAGCCGGTAGGTTTTGAGGAAAAAAATCTTACGGAGTTAAATCCGGGAGATATTCTCCAACAAGGAGATTTTAGGTTCAGTCTAGTTTTTAAATGGATTGAGATTGAACCAGATTTGGTTGGAACACAAGTCCCCAAATCCCCAAAGTTTGCCTTTCTAAAAAAACAGAAGGGCACGGGTTTTTTCCGACTAAAATAAAAATACCTGAAAACAAGCTAGACAATACGTCTAGCTTTTTTATTTGTTTATTGTTTACTTTTGGGATATAATAAAATTATATGGAAGATGATTTTGAAGCAATAAACATAGCAGATGAACGATTGGTTTCGGCTGAGCATTCAGAAAATGAAGAAGACGAAAAAATAGAGGTAAATTTGCGACCATCTAGTCTTTCTGATTTTGTTGGGCAAGAACAGATTAAAAAACAGCTTCTTATTTCTATAGAGGCTGCCAAACAAAGAGATGAACCAATTGAGCATGTTTTGCTTTATGGCAATCCGGGTTTGGGTAAGACTACTTTGGCACATATTATTTCGCATGAAATGAATGCAAATATCAAAGTGACTGCTGGACCGGCGTTAGAGCGTGTAGGAGATTTGGCAGCAATTTTATCAAATTTAGAGCGTGGAGATGTTTTGTTTATAGATGAAATTCACAGGATGAACAAAACTATTGAGGAAGTTCTTTATAGCGCAATGGAAGATTATGCACTGGATATTATTGTAGGAAAAGGGCCGGCGGCCAGAACACTTCGAATGCCGTTAGAAAAATTTACAATAATTGGCGCAACTACAAAAATGAATTTACTTTCTGGGCCACTTCGCGATAGATTTGGGCATGTTTTTCATTTAAACTTTTATGAACATTCAGATATAGACAAAATTATCAATAGGAACGCCGAAATTTTAAGTGTAACAATGGAACCGGGTATTAGTTTTAAAGTAGCAGAGAGAGCTCGCAGAACTCCTCGTGTTGCAAACAGACTTTTAAAAAGAGTTCGTGATTATGCACAAGTAAAAAACAATGGGAAAATAGATGAATCTGTATTAAGAGCATCGTTTGAAATGTTAGGAATAGACAACTATGGTTTAGATCATGTTGATAGAAAAATATTGAGTGCAATTATAGAAAAATTTAAAGGTGGACCAGTTGGACTTGGAACTTTATCAGCATCTGTTGCTGAAGACATAGAAACAATGGAAACAATTTACGAACCATATTTGTTGCAAATTGGGATGATAGATAGAACACCGCGTGGAAGAGTGGCAACACATATTGCAAAAAAACATTTAGGAAATAGTGTTTCAACACTTTTTTAATAAAAATTATGATAACAATTCCACTTTACGTTTTACTTTTTGTTTATTTAGCATTTTTGGTTGGTTTTGTAGTGCTTTTTTTATTGAATATATACCATATTGTTAGTACTGGAACGTTTTCTTTTTGGCCTCTTGCATTTACATTCATTACTTTTGTTTTTATATCTTTGGTGCTGTATCTTACTTGGTTTTTACTTCAAGATATAAACTGGCAAGCACCTTTTTTACAGTTTGGCTCTAATTTTTTTAATTTTGAATAAATATGCATATTGCTTTTTTAATAAAGAAAAAACCTAATGAAAAAATTCTTTTTGTCTTAAAAAGACATGTTATTACATTTTTACCGGGCTTATTCTTTTTTGTTCTATTGTTATTTATTCCTGTTGCTGTTTACTTTTTACTTTTAAATGTAAGTCCAAATATTTTTAATGGCGACTCTCTTTATCCTGCGTTGGTACTTTTAGGAAGTATTTATTATTTGGGTGTTAGTTTATTTCTTTTTAGTAATTTTATAGATTTTTATTTAGACATTTGGATAATTACAGACGACAGAATTGTGGATATAGAACAGCATGGGTTGTTTTCTCGTAGCACTTCTGAAATTGAATTACATAGAATTCAAGATGTGACAGACAGTGTCAAAGGACTTTTTCAAACTATTTTTAAATATGGTAACGTGATAGTAAAAACAGCCTCGGATACCAACGACATTGTATTCAGAAACGTGCCTTTTCCTGGCAAAATTCGCGGAGAGCTAATTAAATTGGCGCGGCAAGATAGGAGAACTCATTTGGTAAATACTAATAAAGAAAAAGAGGAATAAGATATTCTGTCATCCCGAGCTTCAGAGAGGGATTCCATCTCTGATTCACAAAACATTTTAAAATAACACCAAACTTTTCTCACCTTACCTTTTACCACCAAAAGGTAACCAAAACTGCCGAACGTTGACAATTTTA
>CAZHUL010000024.1:0-10050 GCA_964535435.1 uncultured Gammaproteobacteria bacterium
ATAAAACCAATAAATAGAGGTAAGAATTGTAGTGAGTAAAAAAAGTACAGAAAGCGAGCCAAAAAATACTTGCCATAGTTTACATTTTGGAATAAAAAATTTTCCAAATTTTAGGCCAAAAAAGATTAGAAAAATTAAAAAAATAACCGTATTTAAATATAGGTTTGTAATTTTCCAAAGAGAAAACAGTGTCAGTATTGAAATTGACAATGAAAAAATGATATACTTTAAATTAGTTAGCTTCATTATTGTATTTTAGCAGAGTTATGGGAATTTTCAACCAGTTCGTAAAAAATCATTCAGATTTATTTAAATTCCAAAAATCAGAAGTGGTACATCCGCATGACAAGTTTTTGTACAGAGTTTTCATGAAGAGGTGGCCCAGAAGTATTACACCAAACAAAATCACAGCCTTTAGAGTTGTTGCGACTCCAATAGTTTTTTATTTGATTTTGAACAGAATGTATGAAATTGGTATGGCTGCATTTTTGTTTACTGCTTTTACAGATGCATTGGACGGTTCACTTGCTCGATCTAGAGATCAAATTACAAAGTTTGGAATGATGTTTGATCCATTGGCAGATAAATTACTAATAGGTTCAATCGTGTTGCTTTTAGTTTTTAAATATTTCAATCCTATCTTAGGGTTTTCTATTTTGGGTATAGAGATTATTTTTATTTTGTCTGCTTTGGTTGCCAGAGTTAAGTTTAGAACAGTGAAGATGGCTAATAATTGGGGAAAGATAAAAATGATTTTACAGGTAATCGCTGTTTTTGCCACACTTTCTGCTATTTTGTTAGACGCTCCAAATTTGTTTACTTTTGCAGCTTGGACTTTTGGAATTGCAATTGGTTTTGCAGTCGTAAGTTTATTTGCTCACGGGCTTTAAAATATGAAGAAGTTAGTTTTGATTTTATTAGGAGTAAATCTCCTTTTTTTATATCTTTTTTTTGTGAAAGGGTATTTTTTTGTCGCTGGCTGGTTTTTTGGCGGAGTTTTTTTATTGTTGATGGCATATTTATGGCAAGAAGTTTTAGATAAAATAATTATTTTTGGTAAAAATTTCTGGCTTAGGTTTTTATTTTCTTTTTTGCCGGTTGGTTTACTTTTGGGAATTTTTAGTTCTGCGTTTATAGTTTTTTATAAATTAGATGGTGTTTCAATTTGGTGGACATATTTTTTGTCTGCTATCCTTACAATTATTTTTTGGCTTTTTGCTGGTAAGAGTAAAAAGTTGCCAAGCATCCTTCATAGGCTTGAACTGGGACTATTTTCAAACACCATTTCTAATAAAACTTCTAAATCTTGGCTGCGACTTCAAGAAAAATTTTTTCCTATGCTACGGCATAAGAAAAATTTTTTCTTTTCGTTTCGCTCAATATTTAGGAGTTTTATTAACGAAAGCGTATTTGAAAATAATCCCACAAAACAGAATTTCAAAAAAAGATGGTGGCTAATAGTTTTATATTTTGTTGGTTGGGTTTTGGGGTTAGTTTTACTTTTTCAATCTAAAACAAGTGAAATTCTTCAAACTCCATGGCAAAACATTTCCCCTTGGTTTTTGATTATTTTCTTTTTGTTAACTTTTTTGGCGGGTTATATTACTTTTTCTAAGTTTAAAATTGGGAAAGTTTTGTTTATTTTGGTCCTACATTCATTTTTACTTCATTCTTATTTGCCTTTGATTCATACAAATCCTTGGGGTGGAGATGTTTGGCGACATTTGGCAATAGAGCAAAAAATAGTCAATGACGAGCAGATCTTACCAGTTTTAGTTGGTGAAAATGTAGAATGGAAAGAGGTTTTTGGTGCAGATATTCCTGCAGTTTTTACAGCACCACAAAAGTATAGTTACGGGCAAATGTGGGGATTGAATGTAGTTTTTGCAAAGACTTTTAATTGTAAATTGGAAACTTTGCATATTTGGTTAACACCTATTTTGTGGTCTGTTTTTGTGCCGTTACTTTTGTTCTTCTTAGGATTATATATTTTTAAATCTCGCAAACTTGCACTATCTTTGGTTTGGCTTAGTTTTTTACCTTTTCCTTTTCAAGCGCTTGGTGCGTTAACTTTGCCAGTGAGTCTTGGATTTATTTCATTTTTATTTGCTCTTTTACTTTTTATTTTGTATTGGAGTGAAGACAAGAGAATAAAATCTGACAATAAAAAACTTCAAAAAATGTTGGCTTTGTTTTTTGGAATTGGAATGATTTTTAGTTATTCACTTTATCTGTTGATTCTACTTCTTTTATTTTTTGCGGTTTTGGTCTTCCAAAAATATAAAAATAATTATGTAAAAAATGGGTTATTTACTGTGGGAATTTTATTTTTGCCAATGGTAGAAATTTTAAGTAGAACAAGTTTTTGGCCAAAGAGTTTTAATTTTATAGAAAGTTTTACTCAATTTGTGGGGCAATTTAGTGGTTTGTATTTTGCAAATGCAATTCGTCCGCACGATATTTTAAGTGGTAATATATTTTTTAATCACACACCAGACTGGGCTTTTGTTGTTTCTGTTTTTACAAATTGGCGCTGGTATATTCCAATAGTTTTGCTAATTTTGTGGGGAGTTTCTGTATTTGGAGTTATAAAAAAAATCAAAACAAAAATAACCAACGAGTTTATTGTTTTGTTTTTAGGTTTTAGTATTTTTGGAAGTTATATAATTAGTTGGTTTTTTTTAGAAGGGGACAGACAACTTATTCGTAGATTAGACTTACTTTTGGCTTTTGTAATTTTGTTGTTGTTTATTTTTGGAGCTAGTTATTTATTACAAAATAAAAAAGTAAATTCGTACATGATTTTGATCTTCTTTTTTATATTTAGTTTTTTTGCAACCACAAATTTGGCGAGCGGGCCAGATATGAGAGTAGTGAGTGAAAATGAATATAAAATGGCAGAGAAAATTTGGAGCCAAGCCGGAGAAGGAAATTATTGTGTAATTGCTGATACTTGGGTTTTGTTACCGCTAGAAGCTATTTCAAGTAGAGAAATAATTGGCGGAGGCTTTCCAATAGATTACCAATTTGGTCAAAGAGAGCTTACAGAAATTTATAATGGCTTAAAGAATGAAAAAAATGATGGATTGTTAAAACGAGCATTTGAACTTACAAATGCAGAAACTTGTTTTGTTGTTATTGAAAAAGAAGACGGAACATTAGATTTACAAGTAAAAAAGCTTGAAAAAAATACTAAATAATGTAAGAATAATAAAACTTAACAACAAAAATATGAACGACTGTTTATTGTGTAAGATTTTAAATGGTGATATTCCAAGTTATAAAGTTTATGAAGATGAAAATTCTTTGGCTTTCTTGGATGTAAAACCTCATGCAAAAGGACATATAATGGTGATTCCAAAAAATCACGCTGAGACAATTTTGGAATTAGACGAAGAAAATGTAAAAAATTTATTTGCAACTGTAAAAAAAGTAATGGGGATTGTAAAAGCTAAATTAAACCCAGATGGATTTAATGTTGGCTGGAACCATGGCGAAGCTGGCGGACAGGTTTTGCAACATTTACATGTACATATAATGCCAAGGTATGTTGGAGATGGTGGTAAGAGTGTGCACGCCATAGTAGATAATCCAGGCGAATTGAGCGTTGCGGAAGTACACAAATTATTTTCTTAATTTGTGTCATCCCGAGCGAAGAGAGGGATCCCATCTTTGATTCACCAAACTTTCTAAAACAGAATCCAATCCTTCTTACCTTACCTTTTACCACCAAAAGGTAACCAAAACTGCCGAACGTTGACAATTTTAGGCTAAGGCATATATTTAAACTTACTTTCTACCTAAATATCTAAATTTTGGTTACGACTTCAATAAAAAACTTTTCCTATATATTTAATATAACAAAACTTTTTTATTATCGTCTCACTCAAAATTTAGAAATTTAGCTAACGAAATTAAATTTAAACATATACCTGTTTCTTTTTTAAACTTATTTAACTAACCGCAGTTCGCTAAATTAATTATTTTCTGTATTCTCAGAAAACCATAAGTTTAAAAAATAAATTAGTCCAAAAATTTCAAGTGTTCGGAATAATTAGGAAAAGAACATTTCGAACAAGTGAAGCGATAGAACATTTAGAACTTTATTTAATAAGAAAAAATATGAAAGTATTAGTAACAGGAGGAGCTGGTTTTATTGGGTCAAATTTTATTCGTTATTGGTTAAAAAAGTATCCACATGACAAAGTGATAAATTTGGATGCATTAACTTATGCTGGGAATTTGGAAAACCTAAAAGATGTAGAAAATAACCCAAATTATAGTTTTGTAAAAGGAAGTATTGGCGACGCAGAAGTTTTAAGCCAAGCAATGAAAGGTGTTGATTATGTTGTAAATTTTGCAGCAGAATCACACAATGATAACGCGGTAAAAGATCCGGGGATTTTCTTAAGGACAAATGTAGTTGGAACTCAGATTTTGCTTGAAGCTGCTAAAAATGAAAATGTAAAAAGATTTCATCATGTTTCAACTTGTGAGGTCTTTGGAGACCTAGAATTGGACGAGGACAGAGCTTTCAAAGAAGGTGATCCGTTTGCTCCACGAACTCCTTACAATGCCTCAAAAGCTGGTACAAACCATGTTGTGATGGCTTATGCTCACACATATGGCTTGCCTGTTTCAATTAGTCATTGTTCAAATAATTACGGGCCTTATCAATTTCCAGAAAAGCTAATCCCACTTTTTACTGCAAATGCTTTAGAAAACAAAAGTTTGCCTTTATTTAAAAGTAGCCAAAACAGGCGTGAATGGATTCATGTGGATGACCACAACAGTGGAATTGAATTTATTTTGTTAAAAGGAAAGGCTGGAGAAGCTTACAACCTTGGAACTGGAGTAGAGAAGAGCATAGAAGAAATTACAGATTTAATTTTGGAAAATTTAGGAAAACCAGAAAGTTTAAAAACTTATGTAGCCGATAGACTTGGGCACGACAAAAGATATTTAATGGATACAACCAAAATTAGAAAATTGGGTTGGGAGCCGTTAATTTCTTTTGAAGAGGGGATTCGTGAGACTATAAATTGGTACAAAGAAAATACTGGTTGGCTAGAAAGAATAAAAACTGGTGAATATAGAAATTATAGTAAAGTAGAAACTATGAATAATTTTAATACCGAAAAAAAGAAGATTTTGATAATTGGCGCTGGTGCAATAGGAAGTGTTTGTGCAGAAAGTTGGGATGATGCAGTTTTGGCAGACAAAAGAATAAATTCCAAAGAAGATGTTTTGGCGCTTTTGGATAAATATCAACCAGAAGCAGTTTTAAATGCAGCTGGAGTTCGTGGAAAACCAAATGTAGATTGGTGTGATGATAATCAATTAACTACAATACTTGGAAATACAAAATTGCCAATTATGATTGCAGAAGCTTGCCAGGAACGCGGAGTTTATATGCTTCATATTGGTTCTGGTTGTATATATTATGGAGAATCTCCAGACTCAGCAGGTTGGAATGAAGAAGATTTTGGAAACCCAAAACCAACTTATTCTAGAGCAAAATACGCAGCAGACTTAGTGCTTTCTACCTTGCCAAATGTTGGAATAGCTAGAATTAGAATGCCACTTGGTTCAAAACCAGCATATTGGAATTTAATAGATAAATTGGCAAGTTTTGAAAAGGTAATAGATGTGGAAAACAGCGTAACAATTGTGGATGATATGGTGGAAGTGTTTTACCAACTTATGGCTAAAAAAGCAGAAGGAATTTTCCATGTTACAAATCCTGGAACTATTCGCCACAAAGAAATTATTGCTTGGTACGAAGAATTGGTAGACCCATCTCACAAAAATGAATGGATAAGTAACGACCAACTTGTAGAACAAGGCTTGGCAAAAAAAGGAAGATCTAACAACTTCCTACAATCCAAAAATTTGGAAAAGTATGGAATTAGAATGAGACCGGCAAAGGAGGCTTTGAGGGATTCTTTGGTGAAATATGGTAATATAAAGAAGGTTGGAGGTTTTTGTTCTTAATTTTTTATGAGTACATTAGAATTTCTTAGACAATTTAGGTTTGGTGGATATGCTATTTTTGACTTTGCGGTTTCCTTTTTAGGGATTTATTTACTTGCGCCATTGTTAACTAAACTATTTAGAATTATTAGAATTCATGTTCCAAAAAGAAATTGGTTGTTTTTAACTTTGCCAATTAGTATTCTTGTTCATCTGCTTGTTGGAAACATAACTCCAATGACCAGACAGTTCATAAATATCCACGGAAATTACACTCTAAAAATTGTAATTATAATTTTACTATTTCTTGGCTTGAGAGGTGTGAGAATAAGGAAATAAAAAAATAGGGCCGACACATAAATGTGAGCGACCCTAGTTGACGGACTTTATTTTCTCATGTTGTAGTATACTCGAATTTTTCGCGCCATCTTTCGACGAATCTAGGGAAGGACTGGTGAATAGATCCATGGTCTCTAATTTGTCCTAGAGCAAAGCTAATAATCTGACGTGCAAAATTATCTACATTTTTGATGTTATGGC
The DNA here is from genome assembly GCA_964535435.1 of uncultured Gammaproteobacteria bacterium. Lineage (GTDB taxonomy): Bacteria > Patescibacteriota > Patescibacteriia > Magasanikbacterales > UBA922 > JAKITS01. The sequence continues at coordinate 6,514 of CAZHUL010000024.1, forward strand.
TTTTTTCTCCGTAGTTAACGTTAAACTCGAAACCATGAAATTCAAATTTTTTTAGAATTTCTTTTGAAGGAAGAACAACATCCATATGTGCTGTCTTTTCAATTTTTTCAAGCCAGCCGATAATTGCATTTAAATCAGAGAAGTCTAGCTTTGCTAAATCGACCATAGCTTGAGCTACTTGATTTTGGAGATGATTTCTAAGTTTCTCAGCTATAATAGCAGCTTGTCTTCCTTCTGGGGAGTTTCTATGCCCTTCTTCTTGTCGAGCTAATTCGGAATTGTAAAAATCTATAATGATCGACACACCTGTTGCCACGTTTTTGTGTGGTTTAGCTATAATTTCAATATAATACAATGAAAATGTTGTTCTGACTCTATCGCCAGTTAGATTGGCCATTTCTACCATTTCTTTGGCCACATCATCGATTTTTTGTCCTGCGTATGAAATGTAAGTCTGCATCTTCTTCCTCCTCGTTGGGTTTTGTAAATGAACGATATGTAATCCTACCTAATTTTTAGACTTGTGTCAATCTTTTTGGAATAAAAAAGCCAGTTATTAAAAACAACTGGCGGAATTTTACTGGAATATATTAAATTATAAATTATTTAGGCTCAAATATATGAACAAAATAACAAAAAGTAATGCACTAACATACCATAAGGCCGCTGATGTATATTTTTTTTGTGTGTATTGGAGGGCTCCAGTTATAGAGCAAACACCTAAACAGACAAAAATCAAACCGAGTAATAGCGTCATAACCAGTACCCCCTTTAGAATTCAATGAACCAGCGCCAAAATTAGCGTTAAAAATAAATTAACATTTAAAAGCATCTTTGTCAATTCTTTTTATTTAGTTTTTTTATTTAGTATTAAATTGACAAAAGCAAGGAAAGATGATAAAAAGAGAAAGGCATAGTTGTGGGATCTTTCCATAAAATGGAGGAAGGTAAATGGATGAGTACACAGAACACTTGGGTGGAGTCTTGAAATTTAGAGCTCGTGTGGTGGCGCATTTGGTGGGCACGCACATATAAACGGACAAGAGATTTATGTTGTTCAAAGAGGTACAATGGAAGTAAAGCTTTTTGATGGTGTGAATTGGGAAACTTTTGAATTAGAGAGAGGTGACTGCTTGTTTATTCCCACAATGATATGGCACGAAGTTCGTGGCGGAGCTATGATGGTTCTGAAGGATATTGGATACGATAGAGAGAAAAATTATATTGAAGATCTTGATATTTTTTGTAAAGCAAAAAATAAATAGATTTTTTGAAAGTTAAAAATATACCCAAGTATAAAAACTTGGTTTTTTTAATACTTTTACCTTGCAATTTAAGGTTTTTGAGGGTAAAATCAGTTTATAAGATAAGTTTTTTAATTTATGACTAAAAAAGCCAACTCTATTGTATTTTTTTATGAAAAAGAAGTTCGTCGTCTTTGGGACGAAGAAAATGAGCTTTGGTATTTTTCTATTGTTGATGTTATTTCTGTTTTAACAGAAAGTGTAAATCCAAATAATTATTGGAAAGTATTAAAGTTTAGGTTAAAAGAAGAAGGGAGTGAGTTAGTTACAAATTGTAACCAACTGAAATTAAAATCATCTGACGGTAAAAAATATCTTACAGATGTTATAAATACTGAAAATTTATTAAGGCTCGTGCAATCAATTCCCTCACCAAAAGCCGAGCCTTTTAAACTTTGGCTTGCAAAAGTTGGTTATGAAAGAATTGAAGAAATAGAAGATCCAGAACTTGCAATTGATAGAGCTATGCAAATGTATCTTAAAAAAGGGTATAGTAAAGATTGGATAAACCAAAGAATCAAAACAATTGAGGTAAGAAAAGAATTAACAGATGAATGGGAAGAAAGAGGTTTGAAAGAAGGATTAGAATTTGCAATTTTGATGGATGAAATTACAAAAGCTTGGTCTGGAAAATCAATAAAACAATACAAAAAGTTTAAGAATCTTCAAAAGCAAAATTTAAGAGATAATATGACTAATTTGGAATTGATTTTGAATATGCTTGCCGAAGCCTCTACAACTGAAATTTCAAAAAAGACGAAGCCAAAAGGATTGGATGAAAATAAGAAAACAGCTCAAAAAGGTGGAAATGTTGCGAAAAAGGCGAGAAAAGAAATAGAGAAACAAACAGGAGAAAGTGTTGTTTCTACAAAAAATGCAACATATTTAAAGAATAAAGAGGTTAAAAAATTGTAATAATTTTATAAATAAAGTGGTATGAATTTTTTTGATATTCAAATGTATATTGGCATAAAATTGTTATTTTTGCTTTTTGTGGCTACTTCTGTTTATTTAATTTTTAAAAATAAAAAACCTGTTTATTTTTTAGTTTTAGTAGGGGTTATATCTTCTGCATCATATTTTCTTTTGGTTAACAATTTACAATTATCATTTTGGGGACTTCAGGGAGACGAAATTACTATCGCAGCCATGTACAACACATTTGCCCATGTAAGTTTGTGGTCAGATTTTGCTTATCATAATTTACCGGCTTTTTATCCCCCAGCATTTTTTTGGATTTTTGGTTTAGTTGGTAGATTGTTTGATTGGGATGGGGTTAAAATTGCAAAATTTGCTGCTATGTCTTTTTTCTTATTTTTTCCTGTTGGTTTATATTATTTTCAAAAATATCTTATAAAAGAAGAATCAGAAGATGGTAAGGTTTTTGGGATTATTTTTGCCTTATTACCAACATTGTTAATAATAACTATTTTGGACAAAGATTTGTTGATTGGAAAGCCATATGAAGTTATTACCGCGGCCACCACAATATTTTGGTATGTTGGTCTTTATCTAAAAATTTCTAGAGATAAATGGAACAACAAGCAGGGGTTAATATATGGTGCAATAGCCGGTATTATTTTCATGACATATTATCTTTGGTTAGTTTTTGCGGCGATTGGTTTTATTTTAATGGGTCTAGTAGAAGAAAAAGGGCGAAGAGTTAAATATTTTATCGCACTTTTTAAAACTATGTTGGTTACTATTGTTGTTAGTTTGCCTTTTATTTTGCCACTCGTTGTTAGTTATTTTAAAAATGGTATGGAAAGTTGGCAAACTTCATTTTTTGTACCAAATGGGTTGGATCTTTGGTTTCCAATGTTTCAGTTAAACAATATAAATAATTTTATATTGTTATTTGGTTTTGTAACTTTAATTTATTACAGAAAACACATTGTTATAAAACAATTATTGTATTTGTTTATAACAGCTTTTATTTGGTGGGGATTTGCCATGACTTCTTTGTTAGTATTTAAAATACCATTTCAAGAATTTCGTGGTTTTTATATTTTTTCACCGATTATTCTGGTGATTGCGGCAGCTTATGGAATAGAACGTTTGTGGTTTCATTTTAATATTAATAAAAATAAAAATATTACTTTCCTTATTATTGTAATTGGAATTGTATATTTTGCATCGCAATCTGTTTTTGGATTTTTTGTGGATGATCCTAAAGTAAAAACACAAAGAATAGAGTCTAGAGAAGCAAACAGGGCAATTTTAAATTTGGTTC
>CAZHUL010000025.1:0-9583 GCA_964535435.1 uncultured Gammaproteobacteria bacterium
GAGGATTTTAAAAATCTTTGGGAAAAAATAAGAAAAAAGACAAAATATAAACTAGAAGTAAACAAAAAATTATTAGTTGAAAAAGCTGTTGAAGAAATAAATGATAAATTAAAAACTAATAATTTGGTTGTGCGTATTAGTAAAGTAATAGTGGATTTTAAAGAAGGAGGAAAGATAAATACAATAATTGAAAATGAATCAGTTGGAGAAAGTCTTGATATAAATAAAAGAATTTATAATTTTGTAAGTAGAATTGCAAAAGAAACAGGACTTACAAAAAATACAATTTTTGAGATATTTTCAAAAATTGATAATTTAAAATTGATTTTTAGAAATCCTGAAGAATTTGTAAGAAGTGCAATTTTAATTATAAATGGGGCTAAAAATGATTTATTAATTAATGAAGGATTAAGATATTTTCCAGTAAATGATGTTTGGGAATTAAGTTTGTTTGAAGATTGGGATACTTATAAAAACAAAACTTTGGATTCTAATAAAACAGCTTATGAAAAGGTAGTTTTTGATAGTGATGGAGAAAAAGAATTTGCACAAAATTTGGATTTGAGTCCTAGAATTAAATTCTTTATAAAATTACCTCGTACTTTTGTGGTTGACACACCACTTGGAACATATAATCCAGACTGGGCTATTGTAAAACAAACAGAAGAAGGGGATAAGTTATATTTAGTAAGAGAAACTAAATTTGTGACTGATTTAGAAAACTTAAGACAAAGTGAAAAAAGAAAAATAATTTGTGGTAAAAAACATTTTGATGCAATTGGGGTAAATTTTAAAGATATAAAAGAAAGAGATTTAAGCGATTTATAAAAGGGGGCTGTCGCCAAATACGCTTTCGTTACTAAAATTCCTAAATTTTGAGCGAGACGAAAAGAAAAAATATTTTCCATGCAGAGCATCGGAAATGTTTTTTCTTGAAGTAGTAGCCAAAATTTAGGAATTTTAGTAGAAATGGTATTTGGCGACAGTCCCAAAAGATAAATAATAAAAAACAACGTCTAAAAACGTTGTTTTTTTATACAAATATTTACTTACAAATCAATCCTATAAACCTTTCCGCTATCAATTACATAAAGTTTTTTGTTGTCTATGTCTACACTCATATTGGTTGGGTTTTGCCAGTCCAAAGAGGTGTATTGTTTAATAAGTGTTCCACCTTTATCAATAATTACAATCCTTTTTTGTTTTGGCTCTAGAATAAATATCTCGTCCACATCAGAATAAGTCCACATTTGAGTTGGTTCTTCCATTTTCGGATCTATCATTTTAATAGAGAATTCATCTTGAGTTCCGCTAGAAAATTTTAGTAATTCCCCGTTTAATTTTAAGATATACAAACTTGAGTCAATTGCCAAATCTACCGCATTGCTTAAATCTACATTTTGTTTTAACCAAAGTGTACCTTTATCGTAGCCGGTTTGTGTTTCGTTGTGTTTGTAAATTTGGCTAGAGCTTTTATCTATTGAGTATAGCTTTTGATTGTAAATAAATATATTACTTATTTCTGGATTATCTTTTGGATAAATAATATCTTTTGTAGTGATAGAGGTTGTTTTTTTGTCGTATTCTATAACTGCGTTATTATCATCTAAAAATAAAATTTTATCATTTTCTTTTGGAACTGTGCTTTGCATTAAATCCATAGTTTCACTGTATATTTGTTCGTCTATTTGTTTAGTTCCTAAATTTATTTTGTATAAAGTTTGAATGTCTTTTGTAAAAGCAACTAATGTTTCGTCTATAATTTCCAGTTTGTCTATGCGAGCATCTGGTAATGTAACAAAAACATTATCTTTTACAATTTCTACTTTGCATAGTTTTCTAAATATAACATCTAAATCTGCTGTTAATTCTTCTTTTTTTTGTTCTTGATCTTTGTCTTTGATGGGTAAATTGTTAATAATTGCTTCTGCTTCTTTAAGTAAATCAAAAGCTTTTTTTTCATCTTTGTAAATTATACTAGATTCGGCTTCAATTTGTTTGTCGATAATTTCTTGAATTTGAGCTGTGTAATTTTGTCTTTCCTTTTCTTGTTTTGCTTGAGTTTTCATATAAGCAATACTTCCTATAAAAATACCAGTAAGAATTAAAACAAGGAATAAAAGTATTTTATGGAAAAAAGTCATTGTTTTAAAGTAATTCTTTTTGTGATTGACATAAGAATTCCATTTTTCTTTTACTTCTGTTCTTTTTGTTGGTTTTGTAATAAATAAAAAAGTTGTGGAAAGTATTTTATAAATAAATAATGCTGTGAATTTAATAATTCTAAAAATTGCTAAAAAAGTAATAACCAAAGCTTTGCCCGTGGTAACAAGAATCATATTTAAAGTAGATGTTTCTTGTTCTTGGTGTCTTATTTTTGGAGCAGAAATATTTTTGTCGTCTTGTTTAAAATGTGGTGGAGAAAATATTTTTTTAATTTCGCTTATCCCACTTGTAAGAAAGGATGATGATAATGTGTTTTGTGTATTTTTTTCGTGGGTTATTAAATTTTCAATAGATTCTACTGAACCGGTTTTTTTAGACTCATTTTCTTCTGATTCTGCAATTTCGTCTTCGTGATCAACTTGACAGATAATTCCTCCGTAAGATGTTTCTTCTGACATTGATTCAAGAACTTTTTGAATGTGTATGACTGTTTGATTTACTGTTCTGGAGGATAATAATTTTTGTATTCTGTCGTTTGAAAAAACCTTACTTACATTTGGTGTTGAGATATAAAAATAATTTTGTGGATGTATTTTACCTTCTACAACTGTTGAAAATAATTGATCTGAACTAGAACTTTCTTCAACTAACTTTTTGTGTTGAAGGGAATTATGAGAGTTGTAGAAAAGAAGTACATTTGGCACACCAATATGCGCAAAAGAAATACTTGGGCCACGCATAATAGCCACAAAAAGATCAATATCAGCTGTTTTTAATTCTTTGTATTTTTCATTTTCGTTTATTTTTTGCAATGTTTTTTCAAAATTTTCTCTATGGTTTCCTTCGTTTGTTTTGTAGTATGAAATTTCAATGTCATCTATTAAATCTTGTATTGTTTCTATTTCAGATGCGGAAGAATTTCTGATTTCTGCGATAGCAAAAAAATAGCCCTTATCTTTTTCTTCATGGGTTTCCGGCTCACTTATATGTATCAGCGAATGTTGTTTTTCTGAATATGTTCCACAAACAAAAAATTCGCGTAGTCCAATAGAACTATTCATAACGGAATATAAAGACTCTATCTTTGACTGAAAATTGTAACCATATTATACTATATTTAAATTAATACAGCCAAATTTTTGGTGGCTAATAGTTAAATAGGAAAGAAATCTATGCTTGAACATCTTTTTGGTTCGAAAACTCGCTTGAAACTTTTAAAAACTTTTTTTCGTGAACCGGACAATCCTTTTTTTATTCGAGAATTAACTAGAGAAATTGACTCTCATATAAATGCAGTAAGAAGAGAAATATCCCTTTTAGTAAAGGTTGGATTGGTAGAGGAGATAGAAAATAAAACAGCCAAAAGTGGAACATCTACTAGTTCTAGAAAATATTATAGTGTGAACAAAAATTGTGTTTTTTATCCAGAAATGCAAGCCTTGCTTGGAAAAGCTCATATTGCAGGTGAACAGGAATTGGTTAAAGACATAAAACAAAAAGCGGGGAAATTTAAATTGATTATTATTACAGGAAGATTTGTTGGAAATAATGAATCTGAAACAGATATGCTTTTGGTTGGTGATGCCAAAGAAAAAGTCTTGGAAAAACTGATTGAAAAATATGAAAAAGATACTGGCACTGAAATTCGTTATACTGTAATGCCGGAAAAAGAATTTTTTGAGCGTAGGTACGTAATGGATAGGTTTTTGTATTCTATTTTGGAGGGAAGTAATATGAAGGTTTTAAATGAACTTAACATTTAAAATTATGTATCTTTTAATTGACCCAACAGACAGAAAATACAATACACTAACTTTATTTGATGAAAAAAAACTATTTTCTGCTGATTATAACAGAAATGTTAGTGGACTTGTAGAGGCTGTGGATAAGTTTTTGAGAAATAAAAAATTGAAACCGGAAAATTTAAGAGGTATTTTTGTTATTGTTGGTGAAGGTGGTTTTACAAGTACACGTGTGGCCACAACTGTTGCAAACAGTTTTATCTATGTTTTGGGAATTGCAGGTTTGCCTATTTCAAAAAAAGAGAGTTTAACTCCAAAAAAGTTAATTAAAAAGTTGAAAAAACAAAATAAGGGAGAATTTATTTTTGCGAGTTATAGTGGAAAACCAAATATTACAAAACTTAGTTTTTGGAAAAAATTATGGAAACGCTAAAGATAATAGTAAGAGGAAAAGTTCAGGGGGTTGGCTTTAGATATGCCACAAAAAAAAGAGCGGAAGAATTAAATTTAAAATGTGAGGCAAAAAATTTAGAAAATGGGGATGTATTTATAAATGCAGTAGGAAAAGAAGAAAATTTACAAAAGTTGGTGGATTGGTGCAAAAAGGGAAATGGGTTAGCTGTTGTGGAAAATATACGAATATTTAAAGGTTAAATTGATCAATAAAATTATGCTTAGCGACTACAAACGCTACAGAATATATGAAATTTTACCGGGTCTCTCTATTTGGGGTACCTTAATTGCTGGTGTAATTTTGTCTTTTACAAAACCTTTATGGATGGTTTATTTTATTATTTTGTTTGATATTTATTGGGTTTTAAAAGTTGTACATTTTGTGTTTTATCTTATTGTGGCTTGGATTCGTTTTAGTGAGGCCAGAAAGACCGATTGGCTAGATAAACTTAATCACGAAGTAGAAAATTGGCAAGAAAAGAAACACGTTGTATTTCTAACTGTTTACAACGAAGAGTGGAGTGTTGTTAAAAGTGCTTTAAATAGTTTATGTATAGCCACAGAATATGCAAAGGAAATGTTTACGGTTGTAATAGCTGGAGAAGCAAGAGAAAAAGAACATTTTGAGGAAATTTTTGAATTATCAAAAAAACATTTTTCCGAATGTTTTGGAGAAATGTTAGGAACTTTGCATCCAGCAAACTTAGAAGGAGAAATTGCTGGAAAAGGTTCAAATTTACATTATTCTGAAAAAGAAATTAAAAAATATATAGACACCAAAGGTTGGAATTATGACAATGTAATTGTAACTGTTTTTGATATTGATACAATTTGCCATCCACATTATTTTACATATCTAACTTATCTTTATTGTAAAAATCCAAAACCAACAAGAAGCTCTTATCAGCCGGTTGCGCTTTATAACAATAATATATGGGAGTCTCCGTCTATTTTAAGAATTATGGCTTTTGGTACTACATTTTGGACTCTTACTTCACTTGCCAAACAAGATACTCTTGTTACATTCTCTTCTCATTCTATGAGTTTTCGTGCGTTGATTGACGCAGGATTTCACAGTAAAGAAGTTGTAAGTGAAGACTCTAGAATTTTCTATCAATGCTTTTTAAAGTATGATGGAGATTATGATGTGGTTCCAATGTATATTCCTGTTTCTATGGATACTGTGCGAGATACTAAGTGGCTTATAAGTGTAAAAAATTTATACAAACAGCAACGTCGTTGGGCTTGGGGAACAGAGCATATACCTTATTTAATTTGGAATTTTAAGAAAAAAGGTAAAAAAATTTCTTTGTGGAAAAAAGTAAAATGGATTTTTGTCGAGTGGGAAGGAAAGTGGTCTTGGAGTGTTGTTGCAGTTATGATTACGGTTTTGGGTCGCTTGCCAATGTGGGTTGCACCGGATTCTGTTCGACAAAGTGCTTTGTTTTTTAATGCACCTCATTTACTAGAAAATTTGATGGTTATGGCTATGGCAGGCTTGTTGGTTTCTGCATTTCTAAGTTTTCCACTTTTACCAAAGAAACCAAAAACAGAGCCTAAGTATAAATATCTTGTGATGCTTTTGCAGTGGTCGCTTTTACCATTTTCTTTAATTTTTGTGAGTTCAATTCCTGCGATAGATGCCGTAACGCATTTAATGCTTGGAAAATATTTGGGTTTTAATGTTTCACAGAAAAAAAGAACTAAAGTTGATTAACCAAAAAATATGTTTAAAAAGAAAAGGACAAAAAAAATTTTATTAATTGTGGCAGGAGTTTTAATTGCTAGTACTTTGGCTTTGGTTTTTATATTTTTTTATGTAAATAATAGGATAAATAATTTAATTTTGGGAGAGTTAGAAAATAAAAACAATGTTTCAATTATGTCTCCGGAAGACAAGAATTTGTTTACAAGGTTAATGCCACAACTTCTGGGTTTTGACGAAGAGAAAACTTATTTATTTTTATTTCTGAATAATACAGAATTAAGACCCGGAGGTGGATTTATTGGTGTTTATGGTATTGTGTCTTTAAATGGCGGAAAGGTAAAAATAGAACATGTAGAGGGAAGCGAGATTATAGATAATAACGCACCAAGCACACCCAAGCCAGTTCCTCCACAACCAATTGCAGATTATTTGGGATTAGACAGATGGTGGTTTAGAGACAGTAATTGGTCTCCGGATTTTGCGGAAAGTTCTAAAAAAGCTTTGGAATTTTATGCTTTGGAACAGGGCTATAAAGCAAATGAAATTGATGGAGTTATTGGTGTTACCCCAACTGTTTTAGAGGAACTTTTGAAAATAATCGGTACAGTAAAAGCAGACGGACTAACTTTTGACAGTGCAAATGTGACTAGTAAATTGGAGTATGAAGTTGAATATGGTTATAAAGACAGGGGAATCGCTGTTGCAAACAGAAAAGAAGTTGTGGGTGTTTTTATGAAAGAACTTTTCAAGAAAATGGGAATAACTGCGATATTAAATTGGCAGGAATATTTGGATACTGCTGTTAGGCTATCAAATGAAAAACAAATTTTAATTTATTCTAAGGATGTGCAATTACAAAATCAAATAGAGCAATTGGGTTGGAGTGCCAAGGTAGCTAGTACCGATGATGATTATTTATTGTGGGTAGATGCAAATTTGGGGGCACTAAAAACTGACCACGCACTAGACAGAAATTTAAGATATTCTATAGAACCACAAGCGGACGGAAGGTTTGTTGCTACTATAAATATGGAGTATATTCATGGTGGTTCGTTTGATTGGAGAACAAGTAGGTATTTAAGTTATGCAAGAGTTTTTGTTCCGGAAGGCGTAGAGTTGGTAAAGATCGTAAGAGATGGTAAAGTAATAAGTAGTTCTAATGTGGATAAAGGTATTGAGCTCAAAAAAACATGGTTTGGAACATTTTTATCTTTAGAACCAAACAACAAAACAAATTTAAGCTTTAGTTATTATCTACCAAACAGAATTGCAGAAAAAATTAATAATGGTTTGTACAGTTTGAAAGTACAAAAACAAGCCGGCACAGAAAAATACGGTTTGACCTTTGTTCTTGATTTTGGTAAAAAACTAAGTGGCGCAAGCCCTGCGGAAAAACAGGAAAAGTGGGGGGACAATATTTATTTTTATGAAACCGATTTAAGTGTTGATAGGGAAGTAAGTGTAGAATTTTAGATGTTATGTGGATAAAAAAGGTTGCAATTGATTTGGGTACTACAAATGTACTTGTATATGTTCCAAAAAGAGGAATCGTAATAAACGAGCCCTCTGTTGTTGCTATTTCAAGAGATGATAGAAAAGTCTTGGCAGTAGGAATTGAAGCTAAAGATATGATTGGCAGAACACCAGACACTATTATTGCAGAAAGACCTTTAAAAGATGGTGTTATCGCAAATTATAGAACAACCGAAGCAATGTTACGTTATTTTATTAATAAAGCTTTGGGCGGAATGAGATTATTTAGACCGGAAGTTATGATTGCTGTTCCAGCCGGAATTACATCTACCGAAAGACGTGCTGTAGTGGACGCTGCTATGGCGGCCGGAGCTCGCGCGGCATACATTATAAAAGAACCAATCGTGGCAGCTATTGGGGCAGACATACCTATTGGGAGTGCTTCCGGACATATGATTATAGACATTGGTGGAGGAACTGCAGAAATTGCTGTTATTTCTTTGGGTGGAATTGTGTCTTGTGGTTCTGTTAGAATTGGTGGAAATAAATTTGATAACTCTATTGCCGAGCAAATTCGTAGAAAATATAACCTGGCAATTGGAGAAAGAAGTGCAGAAAGTGTAAAAATAAATATCGGTTCCGCAATGTTTATGAATGATCCTTTGACTATGGAAATAAAAGGACGAGATATGATAACAGGATTACCAAAAAATATTGTAGTAACATCTGACGATACAACCGAGGCGTTGCAACACGATTTAGCAGGTTTAGTAGAAGCCATCAAAGAAGTTTTGCATGCCACACCACCGGAACTTTCTGCGGATGTTATGGATAAAGGAATTATAATGTCTGGAGGATCTAGTCAATTGAGAAATTTAACAGAGTTGGTTTCACAGGCTACAGGCGTTGCTTGTTATTTGGCAGACGACCCTTTGCTTTGTGTGGCTCGTGGTACGGGAATAGCCTTAGAAAATTTGGATAGCTACAAGAGAAGTGTATTATCAACAAAATAATTTAAAAAATATGGCACAGGATAAATATACAGCAGTTTGGGTTTCACATACTTCTATTAGTGACTTTTTAAAATGCCCTAGAGCTTATTATTTAAAACATGTTTATAAGGATCCCAAAACAAATCATAAAATAAAAGTGGTAAGTCCACCTTTGGCATTGGGGCAAGCAGTTCACGAAGTGGTTGAATCACTTTCTGTTTTACCAACAGATTCTAGATTTAACGAATCTTTGGTTGTAAAATTTGGAGAAGTTTGGAAAAAAGTAAGTGGAAAAAATGGTGGTTTTATAGACGTTGATACAGAACAAAAATACAAAGAAAGAGGAATGGATATGCTTAGAAATTTAATGGATAATCCTGGAATACTTTTAAATAAAGCTGTAAAAATTCAAAAAGATTTACCTTGGTTTTGGTTGTCCGAAGAAGATAATATAATTTTATGTGGAAAAGTAGACTGGCTAGAGTATTTGCCAGAAACAGATTCTGTACATATTATTGATTTTAAAACAGGAAAAACCGAGGAGGACTCAGATTCTTTACAATTACCAATTTATCTTACTTTAGTTCACAACTGCCAACAAAGAAAAGTGGAGAAAGCAAGTTATTGGTATTTGCAAACAAATGAAATGGTGGAAAAAGAATTGCCAAATTTGGAAGAAGCGCAGGAGAAAATTTTAAAGATTGCAAGACAAATAAAATTAGCAAGACAACTAAATAGATTTAAGTGCCCAAAAGAAGGGTGTTTTGTTTGTAATCCAATGGAAAGAGTTATAGCTGGAGAAGGGGAATTTGTTGGTAATGATGAATATAATTATGATATTTATATTTTAGAAAAAGAAGACAAAGAAGAAGAACAAAATAGTGTTATTTTGTAATTATTATTAATTAATATTTTTTACATTTAATTACGCCACGTCATCTCGAACTTCGCTTCGCGTAGCCTGATGGATCTTATTTTTGATTTACTAAAACATTTTTAAAATAACATCAAACTTTTCTCACTTTACCTTTTGCCACCAAAAGGTAACC
>CAZHUL010000026.1:0-2248 GCA_964535435.1 uncultured Gammaproteobacteria bacterium
GAGAATCAGCAGACTAACAATTAAGCAGACTAGGTAGATTAAGTAAAAATTAAAAAAACCGTCCCATTACCTGGGGCGGTTTTGTTTTTCTGTACCTGTGTTTCTTTTATATCAAAATTATCACCATCTTCTCCCTGGAAGCTTCACTGAACTTCTTTCGAGATTTCTTTTTGGGACTGGACACAGCGTTAAATAATGCTGATAATGTTGATTTGGAGAATTTTCTTGTGGTTTTTCACGTCTCTTTTTATCTTTCTTTTGGGATGATACTTTTCTCGACTCTTCCCTATTGAATGAGAGAATTGTCAGAATAAAAAATGCTGTTCCCAGGACACACGTTGCCAGTGTGACTGTGTGCGATGTCAACACCCTACCTAACACATAAGCCAAAATGGTGAAAAACATTGCCAGATAGCAGAAGACAGTAGAGAGTTTGGGCATTCTCACAAGACACCTCCATTTGGTTGGAACGAACGACCATAAGAGAATATCACAAAACTACTCAAAAGTCAAGGATAATACTGTTTAAAATTAAAAAACCGTCCCATTTACTGGGGCGGTTTGTTTTTTATTCAAAAGGTTTTTTAAACGCTTCTGATAACTTCCAACAAAGAAGAGCTTCTTTAACAATTATATTGAGATAGGCATCTTGAAGAAATAAAAGCCTAATTATGTGCTCCGTTTGAATACCGGGTTTTTTGCTTCTAAAATTCAATTTTCTTGATGCATGTAGGTCTAAATCGCCATTAATTATTCTAATGGCTAATTTAGACCATTTATTTTTCTTTTTGAATTCTTCTGGACAGTTTTCTAGTAATTTTTGTTCTTCTGGTATTAAAAACCTTCCTATTTCGTTAGGCGAAAGAAGGTTTATTATGGAAATTAAGAACACCGAGGCTGGAAATAATCCAATGATCATAATAATGCTTAGTATGGTTTTTGAACTAAAATAACCAATTAAAAAATAAATAAAAACTAAGAAAATAAGACTTATACAAAGATAAATCACATTTCTTTTTTTTGAAGTATTCATTGCTTCTCCTGTGTTAGTTGAAATGAACAATGCTCAAAAAATACCACCGAATAACCTAAAAGTCAAGATTATGTGTATAACTTTCCTAAAAACCCTTGACTTATGGGTCTAAATTTTGTAAACTATTATCGTTTTGAGTAAAGATTATTAGTACTTTCCTATGAGTTTGTTTATAGACCCAAAAGATCGTAAATACATGCTACTTGGTACAAGAATAGCAGGGGACTTTGGGGCAACACTATTTGTACCTGTAATTTTGTTTGTTTGGGTAGGGAAGACTTTAGACAATAAATATGATTTGTGGCCAATACTTACCATAATAGGTTTTGTGTTAGCGGCTATTTTGTCTTCAATTATGATTTACAGAAAAGCACAAAAATACAACGCAGAATACTTAGCAATAGATGGAAAGGAAATTAAAGAAATCCCTAAAGAATAAAATATGTCAGCAGTAATACATATTCCTACATTAGCACCAGAAGTTTTGTTTAAAGTTGGAAGTATTAACATTACAAACACAATGATAAATGCTTGGATTGCAATTGCAATCTTTTTGATTTTAGGGATATTGTTAAGAAGAAAACTAAAGTTAAGACCTGGAAAGTTGCAAAATGCTTGTGAACATATTTTGGATTTACTTTTGCCCTATTTTGACCAAGTGACTGGAGATAGAAAAAATACGATTAGGTTTTTGCCTGTTGTTGGAACTATCTTCTTTTTTATTTTACTTTCAAACTGGCTTGGTTTACTTCCAGGAACAGGGAGTATAACAGTTGGGCACAACTTTTTATTACGCCCAGCTAATACAGATTTAAATCTGACTTTGGCAATGGCCTTGGTTTCTGTTATCTCGTCTCATGTGTTCGGATTTTTAACTGTGGGATTCTTTACTCATGTCGGAAAATTTATTCAAATTAAAAATTTATTACTAAGTTTTACAAAAGGTCCTATTGCTGTTTTTCAAGCTATTATTGAGTTTGGTGTTGGGTTATTAGAAATTGTTAGTGAAGCTGCGAAAATTGTTTCTCTTTCTTTACGTTTATTTGGAAATATTTTTGCTGGGGAGGTTCTGATTTCAGTTATTAGTGCGTTAGTTGTTGCTGTTGTCCCAACTCCATTTATGATGCTAGAACTTTTGGTTGGTTTGATACAGGCTTCTGTATTTGCGATGTTAACATTGGTTTATCTTACTGTGGCATCAGAAGCACCACATGG
>CAZHUL010000026.1:2258-9056 GCA_964535435.1 uncultured Gammaproteobacteria bacterium
GAACACTAGGATAAAGCACTTCAATATATAATTTTAATTTAAAATTATATATTGAGGCGTTTTATACGCTTTCTAATTAACCATTAGCCGCGAGGTAAAAAACCAATTTCCCCTCGAACGGCTCTAATGAATATTAATATGACACATGAATCAATAGTTGTGTTGGCAAAAGCACTTACAATTGCTATCGGTGGTATAGCTCCGGCACTAGCAATTGGTCGTTTGGTTGCAAAAGCAATGGAAGCTATCGGACGTAATCCAGAAGCAGCAGGAAAGGTATTTGTACCAATGCTTTTGGGTGCAGCTTTCGCAGAAGCGATTGCTATTTATGCACTTGTAGTTGTTTTTACTTTAGTGTAAATCAACCCACGGAGGATCTTTCCTTTGAAAGGTCCTTCTTAGTTGGTTTATTTAATTATTATTTCTTAATTTAATTATGCCTAACACACAACCAGTAGAAACTACTGCCACAGACCATACAACCACAGAAACAGAAGGACAGGGTGTTGCAGCTTCTTTGGGGCTAAATACACAACTATTTGTATTTCAACTTATCAACTTTGCTATCGTAGCAATTATTTTGTGGTTTTTGATTCTAAAACCGTTAATTAAAAAAATGGAAGAAAGAAAAAAAATTATTGATGATAGTTTGGACAAAGCAAAAGAAGTTGAAACTAAACTTCAAATGAGTGAACAGGTTTATCAAGAAAAAATAGATGAAGCAAAAGTAAACGCTAACAAAGTTTTAGAAGAAACATACAAAAAATCAGAAGAAATGGCTGTAGAAATGAAAGAAAATGCTAAAGAGGAAATTGAGCAACTTGTGAAACAGGCAAAAAGTAAAATAGAAGCAGAAAAGAATGCTATGATAGAAGGAGTAAAAAATAACTCTGTTGAACTTATAATGTTAGCAGTAGAAAAAATACTTAGAGAAAAAATGGATAGTAGCAAAGACAAAAAAATTATTGAAGAAGCTTTAAAGAATTTAAAAAAGTAATATGAAAAAAGCTTTAATTAAAGATTATTCCAAAGCTTTGTATGATATGACCGCAGGAATTAAAGACTCACAAGTCGACATAGTAATAGGAAGTTTTATAGAACTTTTGGCACGAGATGGAAAAATATCAAAAGTGGACAAAATAATAGAAGAATATACAAAATATGAAAAACTGCAAAGAGGAGTAAAAGAAGTAGAAATAACCTCAGCGTTTGATGTTTCGGAAAAAGTAGCTAAGGAAGTAAAAAATTATTTTGGTGGAGAAGTAGAAATTTCAAAGAAAATAAATAAGGAAATTTTGGGAGGTTTAAGGATAAAGTTAGGAGATAAAATTTTTGACACAAGTGTAAAAACACAATTAGCTAAAATGAAAGAAAGTTTAATCTAAGTATTATGAGCAATATAGTAGTAGAAAAGTTAAAGAAACAGATTGCTTCTTTTGAACAAACTGTTCAAGTAGAAGAAGTTGGAAGCGTAATGGAGGCAGGAGATGGAATCGCCAAACTGAACGGCCTTACAAATTGTCAGGCACAGGAAATGTTAGAATTCCCTGGAGATGTTTTTGGGGTTGCATTTAACTTGGAAGAAGAGACAATAGGAACAATTATTTTGGGGGACTTTAGGCATATTAAAGAGGGTGATGTTGTCAAAAGAACAGGAAAAATACTTTCTTTGCCTGTTTCAGAAGAAATTGTCGGACGTGTTGTAAATGCACTTGGAGTTCCAATAGATGGAAAAGGGACTATAAAAGTAGACAAGTTTATGCCTCTTGAAAAAGTTGCTCCTGGAGTAATGACAAGAACTCCAGTAAATAAACCGCTTCAAACAGGTATTAAGGCTATTGATGCGCTTATTCCAATTGGAAGGGGACAGCGTGAGCTTATTATTGGCGATAGACAAGTTGGAAAAACTGCAATTGCAATCGACACAATTATCAATCAAAAAGGACAAGGAGTAAAATGTGTTTATGTAGCTGTTGGGCAAAAAGAATCAAAGGTTGCTCGCATTGTTAAACAATTAGAAGAATCTGGAGCAATGGAATACACAACGATTGTGGTTGCCGGAGCTTCAGAACCAGCTCCTATGTCTTACCTAGCGCCTTATTCGGGAACTTCAATTGCTGAATATTTTGCTGAAAAAGGCGAAGATGTTTTGATAATTTTTGATGACTTAACAAAACAAGCTTGGGCTTATCGTGAACTTTCTCTTTTAATGCGTCGTCCACCTGGGCGTGAGGCTTATCCCGGAGACGTATTTTATCTTCATTCACGTCTTTTGGAGCGTGCCTGTAATTTAAACGAAGAAAATGGTGGTGGTTCTATTACAGCTCTACCAATTATTGAAACTCAAGCTGGAGACGTAAGCGCATATATCCCAACAAACGTAATTTCTATTACAGACGGACAAATTTTCTTGGAAGCAGATCTTTTTTACAAAGGTGTGCGTCCAGCTTTGAATGTTGGTTTATCTGTTTCTCGTGTAGGAGGTTCTGCACAAATTAAACCAATGAAAAAAGTTGCTGGTAAATTAAAACTGGACTTAGCACAGTTTCGTGAACTTGAGGCTTTCTCACAATTTGCGAGCGACTTAGATCCAGAAACAAAGAAGCAAATTGATAGAGGTAGAAGAGTAACAGAGATGCTTAAACAAAAACAATATACACCCCTTGCAGTAGAACTGCAGGTGGTATCTATTTTTGCAGTAAATACTGGTTATTTTGATGATATAGAAACTAGTGAAATCGGAGTTTCAGAAGAAAAACTTCATAGTTTTTTAAAGAAAGTAAAATCAGATTTACTAACTAAAATAGCAGGTGGTGAATGGTCAGATGAAGTGGAGAAGGAATTAAAAGAATCTTTAGAAGAAAGTAAAAAACAAGTTTAAATAAGTATGGCTGTAAATACAAAAGCAATTAAAAGAAGACTGCGTTCTATTGGAAACATTGGTAAAATAACCAAGGCAATGGAACTGGTTTCTGCTGCAAAAATGAAACGTGCAGTGGATGCAGCTTTGAATACTAGGACTTATGCAACTCTTGCGTGGGAGCTTCTAATAAACTTATCTAAAAGCGTAAAAGAAAATATACCACTTTTGCAAGCTCGTCCTGTAAAAAAAGTCTTAGTAGTTTTGATTACTTCAAACAGAGGACTTTGTGGAAGTTTTAATTCAAGTATTATCAAAAAAACAGCCAAACTTTTATCTGAAAAAGAATTATTAGGAAATAGCAATGCAGAAGTAGAAGTAATTGGGATTGGTAAAAAAGGTGCAGAATTTGCAAAGAAAAATAATTATAATTTAGTCGCAAGTTTTGGCGAATTGTCAAACGTTCCAAAAATGTCAGATATTTCTCCTATTAGCAAGATAATTATAGAAAGTTTTATAGAACAAAAATACGACAAAGTAATACTTGCTTATACAGATTTTAAATCTAGCCTTTCACAAATTGCAGTTTTGAGACAACTTCTTCCAATTTCACAAAAAGACTTAGAAGAAACTATCAACGTGCTTGGCGCTGACGAGAGTTCCAATAATTCGGAGGTTTTGACTGAAAATGATTTAGCAGATTACTTGTTTGAACCTGGAAAAGAAGAGGTTTTAAAAATAGTACTTCCTCGTTTGGTAGATGTTCAATTATATCAAGCAGTTTTGGAATCATCTGCGAGCGAACATAGTGCTCGTATGATGGCAATGAAGAGCGCAAACGAAGCTGCAGACGATATGACTAAAGAATTAAATTTAAGTTTTAATAAAGCGCGCCAAGCAAGCATAACGCAAGAAATTGCTGAAATTGCAGGTGGTTCAGCGGCGTTAGAGTAAAAATATATGGAAAATAATAAAGGAAAAGTAGTACAAATTATAGGTGTGGTTATAGATGTAGAGTTTGGTAAAAATTTACCAGCTATTTATAATGCATTAGAAATTAAAATGCCGAATGATGATATTTTGGTTTTGGAGACACAACAACATTTAGGAGAAGGTGTTGTTCGTACAATTTCTATGGGAAGCACAGATGGACTTCAGCGTGGGACAGAAGTTTTGGACACAGGAGCCCCAATTTCTGTGCCAGTAGGTCCGGAAACACTAGGAAGAATGTTTGATGTGGTTGGAAATGAAATTGATGGAAAAGCTCCAGCCAATGCAAAAAAGAAATATCCAATTCATAGAAAAGCCCCAAAGTTTACAGAACAATCAACAAAATCAGAAGTTTTAGAAACAGGAATTAAAGTTATTGATTTGTTCTGCCCATTTTTAAAAGGTGGAAAAGTTGGACTATTTGGTGGGGCTGGAGTAGGAAAAACAGTTATTATCCAAGAGTTGATTCGTAATATTGCCCAAGAACACGGAGGATTCTCTATGTTTGCAGGGGTAGGAGAGCGTACTCGTGAAGGAAATGATTTGTATAGAGAAATGGAGGAATCGGGAGTTTTAGAAAAAACAGCTTTAGTTTTTGGACAAATGAATGAACCACCGGGAGCTCGTGCTCGTGTGGCTTTGACAGCGTTGGCTATGGCAGAATATTTTCGTGATGAAGAAGGAAAAGACTTATTATTATTTATTGATAATATTTTCCGTTTCACACAAGCAGGTTCAGAGGTTTCTGCACTTTTGGGAAGAATGCCATCTGCTGTTGGTTATCAGCCAACCCTAGCCACAGAAATGGGGGCTTTACAAGAAAGAATTACATCTACTGATAAAGGGTCAATTACTTCTGTACAGGCTGTTTATGTGCCAGCAGACGACCTTACAGATCCAGCCCCAGCTACAACTTTTGCTCACCTAGACTCCACCGTTGTACTAAACAGGTCTTTATCAGCTTTGGGAATTTATCCAGCGGTTGACCCACTGGATTCATCTTCTACAATTTTGGATCCAAACATTGTGGGCGAAGAACACTACAAGACAGCTCGTGAAGTTCAACAAGTTCTGCAAAGGTATAAAGATTTACAAGATATTATCGCAATTTTAGGTATGGAAGAATTGTCAGATGACGACAAATTGGCAGTTTCACGCGCTCGTAAAATTCAAAAATTCCTTTCACAACCATTTTTTGTTGCCGAACAATTTACAGGAACAGAAGGAAAATATGTAAAATTAGAAGATACAATCCGTGGATTTAGGGAAATTTTGGAAGGTAAACATGATGAAAAACCGGAACAAGCTTTTTATATGAGGGGTGGTATTGAAGAAGTAAAATAATTATGTTAAAGTTTAAAATTGCTACACCGGAAAAAGTTGTCTATGAAGATGAAGTTTTTCAGGTGACTATCCCCACAATTGCCGGAGAGATTACAGTTTTGCCAAACCATATTCCACTTATAGGTGTTTTGAAGGCTGGTGAACTTAGGATAAAGGATAAAGACGGGGAGCATCCATTTGCTGTTTATGGTGGATTTTTGGAAATTAGAGGTAATAATGAACTGATTATTTTGGCTGATAATATAGAAAGGGTTGAGGAAATTGATTTGGAAAAAGCCGAAGAAGCCAGAAAAAGAGCCGAAGAACAAATGAAAAAAATAGAAAATATGGGAGACGTAGATTATGCACGGTTGCAAGCTGTGATTGAGCGAGAAACAAATCGCTTAAGAGTGTCTAAAAAATATCGTAAATAAAAAAATCTATGTCAATAGTAAGTTTATAATTTAAAAAGTGAATAAAAAGAAAAAACAAAGATTGGTTTATAATAATAGAGACTGTCGCCAAATACACTTTCGTTACTAAAATTTCTAAATTTTGAGCGAGACGAAAAGAAAAAATATTTGCCCTGCAGAGCATCGGATATATTTTTTCTTGAAGTCGTAGTCAAAATTTAGTAATTTTAGTAGAAATGGTGTTTAGCGACAGTCCCTAATATCGTCATAACAATTTTATCAAATAGAAACATCTTTAAACGGATGTTTTTGTTTTTATAAAAAATAGACTATAATAGAAATATATTATTCATTAACTTTAATTTATGAAAGAATGCAAAAGCTGTAAAGTACCTCTTGCCCCTAGTAAGAGTTGCAAAAAGTGTAAAAAAGAATGCAAAAAATGTTGCAAATGTAAATAAAAAAATAGTCCCGCTTAAAAAACGCGGGACTTTTTTCTTATAAAAACGATGGATCATAGTAGACAATATGAAAAGTTATCAAAACATGATTAGCGCCAGGTGTTCCATACGGCAAAGAAGAAATATAACCAGACTTATCCATTTTTATAAAGGTTGATTTTCTTAAAATTTCGCCTTTATAAATTAAACCATTTTTTTCTTGTTTAACAACACCAACAACAAATTCAGTACTTTTGACAAATCTTTGTAACGTTGTCGGCTGGATTAAATCTATTTCTTTAAAATCTGTAAAACAAATGCACCCCTGCTCTTCTTCGTCAATAGGATAAATAAGATTAAAACTATATTCTAGGTTTTTAAGATATCTAGAAATATCTTTTGGAATTCTAACTCCAAAAAATGGTGTTAGGTCAATCGTTTGATGATAAAAATATGTAGCATCTTTTCTATGACTCCGCATCTCTTCCTCCTCCTGTTTGTTATTGTAATGAACAATTATATTTAATGTATCACTTAGATATTTTTTTATCAACATTTTTTAAAGACAAAAAAACCGCACGAGCTGGTGTGAGGTTTTTTGGTGGGGGAAACAGGGGAATTTTGGTGGGGGAAACAGGGGAATTTTGGAAGCTCGTGCGGTATCGATTAATTTAATTATACCAAATAAAATACCTTTTTGTCAAGTTTTTGTTTGTAAATGTCAACAGGAATTAGAAATGTCATACTTTACTGGAAATAGAAATGTCATACT
>CAZHUL010000027.1:0-7162 GCA_964535435.1 uncultured Gammaproteobacteria bacterium
AACAAAGCTATCCAAATACTAAGCATTACAAAAGCAAGGTGAATCATCCAAAAACGCATTACAGTTTTTTCTTCTTTCCAACCACGAAGTTCAAAGTGATGATGAATTGGAGCCATTTTAAAAATTCTTCTGCCAAGTGTATAACGTCCGCCAACTTGTATAATTACACTTAATAATTCTATATAAAAAATGAAAGCTAAAAATGGTAAAAGTAGCATTCTGTTTATAACAATGGCATTAATTGCAAGTAAAGCGCCAAGCCCAAGCGAACCAACATCTCCCATCTGGAATCTGGCTGGTTTGATATTGAAATAAGTGTAAGTAATTAAAGCTCCAGCAGTAGTTGCGTTTAAAATTGTAATTTCTTCGTACCCACCAATCCAGCTCAAAACTGTAAGCGCAATAAAAGTTGTAATAAGTGAACCTCCTGCTAAACCGTCCATGCCGTCGGCCACATTTACGGCGTTTGCTGTGAACATTACAAACAGGATAATTAAAGGAATTATCCACCAACCAATGTTCAAAAATCCATCGAATGGAATATAAATTTCTCGCCAATGCTCACCCAGTTTAAAATAAACCCAATAAGCCGTAATAGCTCCGGTTATAAATTGTAAAATTAACTTTTCGTGTACATGCACACCTTTCCCCGGATGAGAACCAAGCCAAAGGGTAGCTCTTTTGAATACTGTCCAAGGAAAAGTTATTGCATACCAAATTTTATAACTTATTTTTTTATGAACAAGAATTAATTTCCAAACATGTTTTACGGTTCTATGTTTTCTTTTTTGTCCAAAAATATTCATGATGTCGTCTAGTGCGCCTAGTGTTGCCGCCAAAAGCATTACACCAATTGGAACCCAAGTAAATTCACGTTCCCAATTAAAAAGAATTGTTAACACTGCAACTGTAATGATTACAAGTAAACCACCCATTACAGGAACGCCAACCTTGCTTTTTCTAGCTCCCATTGCAAGGGTTGCATCGTATTCAGATCTTCTGGTTATTTTGTATTTATACAAAAATTTTGTAAGCAAAGGTGCCCACAAAAAAGCCAAAAGACACGAAATAAGACCGTATCCAACGGCCGTTTTTAGTAATTCTAACGATTCGGGGATTATAGTCATAATTAGTTTTTTTATACATCCTTATGGTCAAATAGTACCAAAAAACTAGACTATTTACAAGTTGGTCTTGATTTTTTGTGGATTATATGGTATTTTGTATCGAGCACCTTAAACTAATAGGAGGTAGAGATGAAGAAAACCAAGGATATGGATGTTGGTGGTCAGGATAAAGCAACTCAATGGATTTTGAGAAGTATTTTTCTACTTGCTATAGTCGTTCTTATTTATGATGTTGTTATTGGAAATAATCATATTCAGTTTTATTGGGAGAATAAAAGTATATTAGAAGTATTTTCCAACAACATAAAAAACTTGCATTAATTTGCAAGTTTTCTTTTAGTCAAAATATTACACAACTGCTATTGACTTTATGTTTAAAATATGTTATAATTTACAGTCAATTTATAAAAATAATTTGACACCCAACCCACCTCTTATAAAAAGGAGAAATCTGATGGAAAGGCAGTATAAGTATCCGGTATATGGAACCCAAGGTGGTGGTCTAGTACGTAATGTCAACGGCGTCTACATTTTTGTTGAAAAGCCAGACTGTCCTGGTTTTGATATCGGTGACACGATGCCCGACGAGTGGGGTATCGTCGCTGCCAATAACGAAGCTCGGGAGGAGATTGAAAACATTTACTGTGATTACGAATAAAGAATAAAATCGCAAAAGGCTGCTTCAACAACGGAAGCTACAAGACGACCCGCCATAAGAGGTCGTCTTTTTTTTTGTTAAAAAATTTTTCTTTATTTTTTGCTAAAAGCCCCCAATCTTCTTATCCCAAACCATTTGGCGGTCATAAATCTTTGAAGTGTTTCGTTTTGTTTTCCGGTCATTTTATTTTCTGTCCATTTTTGCTCTAAAATTGAGTTTTTAGAATCGCTTATTTCAATTACGCCTTCTTTTATGCCGTGGTTAAGTTCACCATCTGTGGACCACTTCAAAGAGTGGGTGTAGTGAATAGCGACAGGAAGATCATTTTTATAATCAACCTTATCTACAATCAAAACATGGTCAAAATTATTATTTTCTCCAGCGCCAGTTAAAGTTATTAAATCTCCTGGTTCTATTTGACTTAACATAACCTCAAAACTATTTTTGTCGTGTGCTAAACTTTTTACATTTGTATTTTCTACCGGTCTAATTTGAGCCAAAATTTTTCGTAAAGGATTTTTTGCCAAAGGAAATCTTAAATGTCTTTTTAATCCGCCAAGTTTGCGGGATTTTATTTCTGCATCCAAAACATAAAAAACAAATCCGGAACAGTCTATCCCAATATTATTATCAATAAAAAATTTTTGTAAATCTTTTTTGCTTAATTTTTTTAGATCAACTTTTTTTCGTAAGGCAATTAAGGTAATTTCTTCTTTTATTTCTTTTGGGCTACCTTTCCCAATCATTACTTTTAAACCAGCGCGAATTTTTTGGCCTTTGTTGATAAAGTATGGACAGGAGATTTGAACACCAGAAATTTCCATTTCTTTATATTCTTTTATTATATTCAGTGCTTCTTTTGATAAAGTTTTTGAGTTCATAAATAAGGATTTTAATTTAATCTCTCTTTGATAATACTTTTTATTTTTTCACCAAGCTCGTTTAATTGGTTTGGAGTAGAAATAAGTGAATTATTACTTTGGATTCTTAGTAAATCGCTTTCCATTTTTTCGTTTTCGTATTGAATTACATTTAAACCTTCTGCACATAATTTATTTGCCAACTTTGTTACATTTACTTCGTTTTGCTTTCGTAAGATAATTTGTGCACCATTTTTAATTTTTTTAATCTTTGAATTTGTTTCAAGATTTAACAACCCAATTAAGTGAGCTTCAAAAGTTGTAATTTCACCAGACTCATTTGGAGTTTGCAGAGTTGACTCAAAAGTTGTAGAAGCTGGTTGTCTAGCGTTTATTTCTATTAAATACATTTTTCCAGTTTCTTTTTCTAAAATTACGTCTATCCCAAATAATCCACGCCAACCGTCTTTTTGTAATTTTTCTCCAACTTCTTTTGCAATTTCCAAAAAATCTGTTTTTTGTTCTTCTTTTAAAAAAGAATTTGCAAAACCCCAGTCGTTGCCAATTGTTGCAAATTTTTGTGTTGTAAAAGGAGAAAGCCCTGTAATTTGGTAACTAATGTTTCCAAATAAAACACCATTTTTTGTGACGGAATTATTATTTGTAAAAAGATCCCCGTTTATATACTTTGTAATTCTAACATCTCTTTTTGGAAATTGTGTTTTTATTTCTTCTAATTGTTCTGCAGATTCTATTAAAATAGTTCCAGATCCAGTGTGGCTTCTGTTAAACTGCAAAATAAATTTTTCACCAGTCCAATTTAAATCACCACAAATTTCAATTTTGTGTTCTGGCAAAAATTTACCAAGTTC
This sequence comes from uncultured Gammaproteobacteria bacterium, assembly GCA_964535435.1. Lineage (GTDB taxonomy): Bacteria > Patescibacteriota > Patescibacteriia > Magasanikbacterales > UBA922 > JAKITS01. Next base: position 3,518 of record CAZHUL010000027.1, read on the forward strand.
TCCAAGCCATTCAATTTGAGAAACTTTTTGCTCTACCTTGTTTGCTAATTCTGCTGACGGATTTAGTAATTTCCAGTTATTCCCTGCACAAATTCTTTCTATTTGGTTTGTATTTTTAAAAACTAAAATCTGTGGGTTAGAAAGTTTATTTATAAATTCCATAACCTGCGGATTTTGCAAAAGTTCGTGAGTATCCAGAATTTTTTGATTTTTTATTAACAAAATATTCTCTCTGTTTTCCTTCGTTTCTGTTGCAAAAGTACTATCGTTTGAGATAACATAGTAATTAGAGGAATCAATATCAAAACCAAGGGCACGTTCTATGTCCCTGCTCACGTAAACTATCTGGTTGTTTTCTATTTCTAGCATAAGAGTACAGTATAATCTAAAATTAAACTTTTGAAAAGCATTCTATGGATTTATTTTACAATGAATTGAAGAAATTTGGAAAGGTAAAGACAAATGAGCCCATGAGTAAGTACGCAACTTACAAAATTGGCGGACCTGCAAAATATTTTGTGGAAGTGACAGAAATGCAAAATTTTGTGGATTTATTAAAATTTTTAGAGGGCGAAGGTCAAGAATATTTTGTTTTGGGTGGTGGAAGTAATATTTTAGTTTCAGACGAAGGTTATGACGGCGTAGTAATAAAAGTAAAAGTATGCGAAATGAAAGTAGAAGGAAATTTATTAACTGCCAGTGCAGGTTGCACTACGGTTGACATTGCTAGAAAATCTATTGAATTTGGACTTACGGGTTTTGAGTGGGGAGTTGGAATTCCAGGAACAATTGGCGGTGCGGTTCGCGGAAATGCCGGAGCTATGGGTGGCGAAATGAAGGATTCTGTAAAAGAAGTTGAAATTTACCAAGATGGGGAAGTTGTAGCTATAACAAACGAAGAATGTGGTTTTGGGTATCGGGATAGTAGATTTAAAATTAGTAACGAAGTGGTTTTGAAAGTAGTGTTGGAATTAGAAAAAGGAGAAGTAAAAGAAGCAATGAAGCAAGCCATAAAAAATATTCAACAAAGAAATTTAACTCAACCCCAAGGTTTTCCTTCTAGTGGATGTACTTTTAAAAATTATGAAATAAATAGTGAAGAAGAAAAAGAAGAGTTGAAAAAAAGTGGAGTGCCACAAGAATTTTTGGATAAAAACTTAATTCCGGTTGGTTGGCTTGTAGAGAGTTTAGGAATAAAAGGTTTAAAAAGTGGAAATGCACAAATTAGCGAAAAACATTGCAATTTTATAATAAATTTGGGAGGAGCTACTGCAAGTGATATTTTAATTTTAATTGAAAAAATAAAAGCAGGGGTGTACGATAAATATAGTATAAATATTGAAGAAGAAATAAAAATTATATAACAAATCAAGTTTAATTTGTTATATAATGTCATCCCGAGCGAAGAGAGGGATCCCAACTCTGATTCACAAAACATTTTAAAACAGAAACCAATCCTTCTCACCTTACCTTTTGTCAGCAAAAGGTAACCAAAACTGCCGAACGGTTGACAATTTTAGGCTTAATTTCCTTTTTAAACTTATTTAATTAACCGCAGTTCGCTAAATTAATTATTTTTGTATTCTCAAAAACCATAAGTTTAAAAAATAAATTAGTCCAAAAATTTCAAGTGTTCGGAGATTGGGAATTTAGAAAAAATAGAAAAAACTTTTAATTTATTAATTAAGAATATGATTATAAACATAAACGCAAAGGGAGTAGATTTAACCGAGGCTTTGAAAAAATATGTTACAGAAAAAGTAGAATCACTTCAGAAGTTTTATGAAAATATCCAACAAGCAGATATAGAAATAGGGAAGAGGTCAGAACATCACAACAAAGGAAAGATTTTTTATACCAAAGTTAATTTGTTTGTTCCAAGTACAACAGTAAGAATGGAAAAAGACGCAGAAGATTTGTATAAATCAATTGATAAAGCAAAGGATCATCTAAAAGTTGAATTAGAAAAAATGAAAGAAAAACAAAGACAAACTGATAGAGAAGAAATTAGAGATAGTAAAGAATACCATTTGGAAGATGAGTATTAAAACAAAAAACCTCACATTTTAAATGTGAGGTTTGTTTTTTACCAGATTTTATATTCTTCAATAAATCTTGCGAGACTTTTTATAGTAAATCTTCTGCAATCATATATAAAAGCTTGTCCGCCCAATCTTTCAAATTCAAGGACATTTTCTTTTTTATCATCTATAAACAACATATCTTGAATTCCTCTGGAGTTAAACCCATAGATAGATCCAAACCTTTGATATACAGTAAAATAAATTTGAGAGTCTGGTTTTCTTAGACCAACCTCAAAAGATAAAATCCTATTTATCTTCGGAAATCTATCAACCAAATCGGAAAATTTTTTATATATTGCAAACCAATGCAATTCACATATATTTGAAATAATAAAAATTGGAATTTTTTTTGCTATCAAATCATCTAGAATTTCCAAGATCCCTTCGTTTAGGAAAAATGAAGTCATAACAACTTCAACTAGTCTTTCTAAATGAAATTCATCATCGGTAATCCCTAATTTACTTTTTAATTGAGCCACAAAAACGTTGGTTTTTGTATGACCTTTCTCGTAATTATTCCACCAATTTGTAGTAATATAATCTCCAAAAAGTTTCTGATATATTTGCGTGGCGGTAAGTCCATCACAACATGGAACCATATTTTGACAAAACACAAAATGTTCAAAATCAATAAGAACATGACCCATATCAAAAGCGATTGCGCGTATTGGGTATGTCATTTCATTTTCCTGTGTTTGGGTTGTAAAGATCAATAAACTTATAGCATTTTTTTTACATTTAAGTCAATAAAAAACTCGTACTTTTGTTAGTTAGTACGAGTTTTGTTTTTTACATGAGACCTAGTTTGTGTAATTCTTTCCACAAAAACATTATCGAATTTTTGGAACAGTCATATTGAATTGCAACTCCTCCCATTTCTCGGAAGCGTTCAACATTTTCCGTGTTGTCATCTATAAGTATTGAGTTTGCTATTGCAACACCTATTTTTTGACTAGTAAAAGTAAAAATAGCAGGGTCAGGTTTCATCATCCCAACTTCATGAGACATGATAATGTTTTCAGGAGAAAAGAAAGTGTATAATTTTGGCATCAGTCTTTGTCCGCTTTCTTTATAAAGCGGAGTGTTATTCGAAATTATAGCCCTCACTATGTTTGGATTTACTTCTACAAATACTTCAAGTAGTTCCCAAATTTCTGGGTTTTTGCGTCCACTAGATGTAAGAGATTGTTTTAATTTTTTGTGAGGTATTTCTTTTTTTGAAATATCTAATAAGATAAGAACTTCATCACAAAATTCTTCTAAATTTGTCTCACCAACTTGAGATTTACGCCACATTTCTCTTGCTTCAGGTCCCGTAAACAGTGTTTTTATAAGTACATCTAATTCCAAACCAGTAAGCTTTGCCATAACTTCGTCTGTTTTAGCAAAAGAAACCTTAAGTAGTACATTTCCAATGTCGCAAATGATAGCTCCAAACTTTCGCTGAGGATTCATTTTCTTACCCTCCATTCGTGGGTTATTAAAGAACAATAATTTTATAGCATTTTTAAGCTTTTTAGTCAAGGAAAAAAGATAGACAAAAAAGCAAGTTTATGCTACA
>CAZHUL010000027.1:7262-8991 GCA_964535435.1 uncultured Gammaproteobacteria bacterium
GAGTCTATTTATTGATTAATTTAAATTTTTATGAGACAGTTTTTAGCAAAATTACTTGGAGATCAGAATAAAAAATATTTAAAAGAAATTCAACCTTTGGTAGATAAAACAAATACTTTTGAGGTTGAATATGAAAAATTATCAGAAGCCGACCTAAAAGGAAAGACAGTTGAGTTTAAAGCTAGATTAGAAAAAGGAGAAACTTTGGATGATATTTTGCCAGAGGCTTTTGCTGTTGTTCGTGAGGTTTCAAAACGTACCACAAAAATGCGTCATTATGACGTTCAGCTTATTGGTGGGATTGCCTTGCACCAAGGGAAAATTGCCGAGATGCGCACTGGAGAGGGGAAAACTTTGGTTGCAACTTTACCGGTTTATTTAAACGCATTAGAAGGAAGGGGTGTTCATGTTGTCACGGTAAATGATTATTTGGCAAAGCGTGATGCGGTTTGGATGTCTCAAATTTATGATTATTTAGGAATGACTGTTGGTATTGTACAAAATCAACGTGTTAGTTTTGTTTATGATGCAAAAGCTCATCCAGAAGGAAGTGAAGAAGACAAAGAAAGAGATGACGAAGGAAGTTTTAAAGTAGAAGACGAATTTTTGCGTCCAGTTTCTAGGACAGAAGCATACAGATGCGATATTACTTACGGAACAAATAACGAGTTTGGTTTTGACTATTTACGCGATAATATGGCCCAGAGTCTGGACGAAATGGTAATGCGTCCTGGAAATGAAATGCATTATTGTATTATCGACGAAGTAGATTCTATTTTGATTGACGAGGCCAGAACCCCGCTTATTATTTCTGCTCCTGCAGAAGAGGCCGCAGAAATGTATTATCAATTTGCCAAAATGGTGACAAGATTTAAAAAAGAAGAAGACTATGAAGTAGATGAAAAATTAAACAGTGTTACTTTAACAGCAGAAGCAATTAAAAAAGTAGAAGGTTGGCTAGGAGTTGAAAATTTATATGTAGAAGCTGGAATTAGGACAATTCATCATTTGGAACAAGCTTTAAAAGCGGAGGTTTTGTTTATAAAAGATAAACAATATATAGTTGAAGATAATGGAGAAATTATAATTATTGATGAGTTTACCGGTAGAAAAATGCCAGGTCGTAGATATTCCGAAGGTTTACATCAAGCAATAGAAGCAAAAGAAGGTTCATCAATTCAACGTGAAAGTCAAACTTTGGCAACTATTACATTCCAAAATTTATTTAGAATGTACAAAAAACTTTCCGGAATGACAGGTACCGCAAAAACAGAAGAAGAAGAGTTTATAAAAATTTATAATTTGGAAGTAATTGTAATTCCAACAAATAGATTAGATCAAAGAAAAGATCATCCGGATGGAATTTATAAAACAGAAAATGGAAAAAATATTTCTGTATTGAAAAAAATTAAAGAGTGCCAAGAAAAAGGTCAGCCAATTTTAGTTGGTACAATTTCTGTTGAAAAAAATGAAGCCCTGAGTAGATATTTAGACGAAAACGGTATAAAGCATGAAATTTTGAATGCAAAAAATCATGAACGTGAAGGAGAAATTATAGCACAAGCTGGTAGAATTGGCGCTGTGACATTAGCTACAAATATGGCTGGTCGTGGAGTAGACATTAAACTTGGTGGAGCTCCTTATGATGCAGAAGATGAACAAAAAGTAAAAGATTTGGGTGGTTTGTTTGTGCTTGGTACAGAGCGTCATGAATCTCGTAGAATAGACA
>CAZHUL010000028.1:0-8889 GCA_964535435.1 uncultured Gammaproteobacteria bacterium
CAAGTTATGGCAGATTTTCTTTATGCAAAAGGCGCAAAAATTGTGGCAGTTAGTGATTCTAGAGGTGGAATTGTAAATCCGGAAGGTTTGGATATAGAAGCTGTAAAAGCTCACAAAAATATGACCGGAAGCGTGGTTGGTTTTGCCGACGCAGAAACTATTTCTAATGAAGATATTTTAGAATTGAAAGTTAATATCTTAATTCCAGCAGCTTTAGAAGGTGTAATCACAGTGGAAAACGCAGAGCGTGTTCGCGCAAATGTAATTTTAGAGTTGGCAAACGGTCCGGTAACTCCGGAAGCAGACGAGATTTTGTACAGAAATGGAGTTTTATTTGTGCCAGACATTTTATCAAACGCCGGTGGTGTGACTGTTAGCTATTTTGAACAAGTTCAAAACGCAAGTAATTATTATTGGGAAGAAGACGAAGTAAACGAAAAACTAGAAAAAATAATGAACAACGCTTTTGAAGCAGTCTGGCGTGCAAAAGAAAAATACGGCGTAGATATGAGAGTTGCTGCGTTTATTGTAGCGTTGGAAAGAATTAGTGGGGCGATGAAAGATAGGGGATAAAATATAATATGATTAATTTATTTATTGATACAAATATTTTTTTGAATTTCTTTGCTTATAGTAGTGAAGATTTAAATAAATTAAATAATTTACATAAATTAATAAGTGAAACAAATCAAATAAATTTGTTTATCCCAAAACATCTAACAGATGAGTTTGCAAGAAATAGAGAAAAAAAAATTAATGAAGCAATGATTAAATTTGGTGATTCTTATAAAAAAATAGAGATTCCTAAAATTTGTTCTGGTTATGAAGAAGTTTTACAAATTAATCGAGCTAGTCAAACAATTGATAAAGCAAAAAAAAATTAATAAAAAAAATAAATTTTAATATAGATAATAAAACACTTAAAGCAGATTTAATAATCGCTGATCTTTTTAATGGGGCACAAGAAGTTTCTGAATTAATTTTTGCGGAAGCAAAAAAAAGATTTGATTTAGGTAATCCTCCTGGAAAAAATAAATCTTATGGAGATGCTATAAATTGGGAGTTTCTTATTAATAAAGTACCAAAAAATGAAAATTTACATTTTATTTCAAGCGACATTGATTTTAAATCTCCTTTAGACAATAGTAAATTCTCTCGATTCTTATTAGAAGAGTGGAATAAAAAAAAGAATTCAAAAATTATTTATTACACTAATCTTAATAATTTTTTTAAAGCTAATTTTCCTGATTTAATTTTAACTGATGATTCTATTGTAGACATCAAAATTCAAGAATTCGCTGAAAGTAAAGCTTTTGATTCAACTAGGAAACATTTAAGAAAATTGTACAATATTAATAATTTTTCAGATAATCAAATTATTAATATTGTACAAGCAAGTATATCAAATGGTCAGATTTATAGAGCTCATCAATATTCTAATTATGTTGGAGAAATGTTAAGAGAAATTATAAAAGGACGTGAAAACCAAATTGCTCCCGATGATTTAGAAAAATTTAATAGTTTATTCTTTGTTAACTCAATTACTAGTGAAACACCATTTTAATTTTTAATTTATTATTTGATTTTTATACCGATTTAAGCTAAGATTTAAGGGAAATTCAAATAAAAATATGGACAAATATAATTTTAGTGAAATAGAGAAAAAATGGCAGAAGTTTTGGGAAGAAAATAAGACTTTTGAGGTAAAACGAGACGAGAGTAAGGAGAAGTTTTATGGTCTTGTGGAATTTCCGTACCCAAGTGGAGCAGGACTTCATGTTGGGCATCCTCGTTCTTATACGGCAATGGATATTATTGCTAGGAAAAAGAGAATGGAAGGAAAAAACGTGTTGTATCCAATTGGTTACGATGCTTTTGGTTTGCCAACAGAAAATTATGCCATAAAAACTGGACGAGCACCTAAGGAGGTAACAGTAGAAAATATAGCGAACTTTAGAAGACAACTAAAATCTTTGGGTTTTAGTTTTGATTGGTCACGTGAAATAGATACGACAGATCCAAAATATTACAAATGGACTCAGTGGATTTTCTTACAATTATTTAAAAATGGTTTGGCTTACAAAAAAACAATGCCAATTAACTGGTGTCCAAGTTGTAAAACTGGATTGGCAAACGAAGAGGTTGTAAATGGAAATTGTGAGCGTTGTAGTGGTCCTGTAGAAAAAAGAAACAAAGAGCAGTGGATGCTTGCAATTACAAAATATGCAGACAAACTTTTGGATGGTTTAGAAAATGTAGATTATATAGATCGTGCAAAAGCTCAACAAAGAAATTGGATTGGAAAAAGTGATGGTGCGCTAGTGAAGTTTGGTATTAAATGGCAGGGGGATCTTTCGAATCCACTTCGTTCCGCTCAAAATGACGTGCTTAATATAGAAGTTTTTACAACTCGTCCAGATACTTTGTTTGGTGCAACTTATTGTGTGCTTTCTCCAGAGCATAATTTGGTAGAAGAGTTAAAAGATAAAATAGAGAATTTTGATGAAGTTGCAGAATATATAAAACAGGCTGGTCTAAAATCTGATTTGGAAAGGGAAGAATTGCAAAAAGATAAAACAGGAGTAGAATTGCTTGGGATAAAAGCAATAAATCCTGCAAGTGGAATGGAGATTTCTGTTTGGGTTGCAGATTATGTTTTGGCAACTTATGGAACTGGCGCAATTATGGCCGTTCCTGCTCACGACGAGCGGGACTTTGAGTTTGCTGCAAAATATGGTTTAGATATGGTAGAAGTTGTTGCTGGTGGAGATATTTTGGATGGCCCTTATTTGGGAGAAGGGGAAGTTGTTAATTCTGAATTTTTAAATGGAATGCCATCAAAAGAAGCAAGGGAAAAAATGATTGGTTGGTTAGAGGAAAAAGGATTGGGAGAAAGAAAAACAAACTTTAAACTTCGTGATTGGGTTTTTTCTCGTCAGCGATATTGGGGAGAGCCAATTCCTTTGGTTTATTGCAAAACTTGTGCAGAAAAAGGTGATTTTCAAAATGAAGGTGAAAAACAAAATCCGGGTTGGATTATGGATGAAAATTTACCACTTGAACTACCAGAAGTAGAAAAATACGAACCAACAGACAATGGTGAATCACCACTTGCAACAATAGAAAAATGGGTTAACATAACTTGTCCGCGTTGTGGTGGCGAGGCTCAACGCGAAACAGACACAATGCCAAACTGGGCAGGTTCTAGTTGGTATTTCCTAAGGTATTTGGACAATGAAAATGATAAGGTGCTTGCATCACCAGAATCTTTAAAATATTGGATGCCGGTAGATTGGTATAATGGGGGAATGGAACACACAACTTTGCATTTGTTGTATTCTAGATTTTGGAATATATTTTTGCATGATATTGGTGTAGTTCCAGTTAGCGAGCCTTATCAAAAAAGAACAAGTCATGGAATGATTTTGGCAGAAAATGGAGAGAAAATGAGCAAGAGTCGTGGAAATGTTGTAAACCCAGATGAAATTGTAGAAAAGTTTGGTGCCGATGCTTTGCGCGCTTATATTATGTTTATGGGGCCGTTTGACCAAGCTGTGGCTTGGGATACAAATGGTTTGGTTGGTGTAAAAAGGTTTTTGGATAGAGTCGCTAATTTGCAGGATTTTGTAAAAGAAAATATTGAAGAAAATAAAACTTTGCACAAAACAATCAAAAAAGTTGGAGAGGATATAGAAGAAATGAGTTTCAATACTTCTGTTGCAAAAATGATGGAATTTGTAAACGAAATAACCAAAGCTCAGGAAATATCCAAAGAAGATTTAGAAAAATTCCTAAAGATCCTTTCACCGTTTGCATCCCATTTGGCAGAAGAAATTTGGGAACAACTTGGGCATTCAGAAAGTATTGCATACGAGCCGTGGCCAGAATATAACAAGGAAATGATAAAAGATGAAACAGTGACAGTTGGAATTCAAATAAACGGAAAAGTTCGTGATGATATAGAAGTGGATGTAGAAATTTCTGAAGAAGAAATAAAAGATTTGGTACTACAAAGAGAAATAGTTCAAAAATGGTTAGATGGTGCAGAACCAAAAAAAGTAATTTATATAAAAGGTAGGTTGATAAGTATAGTTATTTAATGAAAAATAAACCAATATACAACTGTCATTCCCGGCTTGACCGGGAATCCAGAAACGTTGATTCAAACTGGATCCCCAATCAAGTTGGGGATGACAATAAAGAAAAGCAAATTAGGCAGACTATGCAGACTAAGTAAAGGAAAAGAAGGGATCTAATGTTTGGTTTGTGATTGTATGTTTTGGTGAACCAAAGTCTAGGATCATTTGGCTGTCGCTCAGGATGACGTTTTCTCACAACTTCATTCCAAACAGAACGAAGTGTACAGGATGTCGTAGTAAAATATCACGTCATATTGAGCGAAACGAAGTGGAGTCGAAATATCCCCTTTCAATATCACAAATTATTCATAATAAAATAAAACGTAAGTTCCTTTCTATCCTGACTCTATAGACTTTATGAACTTTTTTTATTTTAACCAAGCGAAGCGATACATCAAGTTGAACGAAGTGAAACGATTCATCAAACGAAGTGATACATCAAGCGAAGCGATCTATCTTTTTTAATTATGCTTCAAAAAATAATAAATTCCAAAAGCAAAACGTTTCTTGCGTTTTGTTTTTGTTTTTTGTTTGGAACAGCTTTTATTTCCATTTTAGATTTCCATTTTGATTTTGTTTTTATTTATTTTGGTATTTTTGTAATTCTAGGATTTTTAATTACTTTTTGGAAGTATAAATTTTTTAGACTTGTATCTCTTTGTACGTTGGCAATTTTACTTTCGTTTGGAAGATATATTTTGTTTTTCCCAAGCGAAACAAACATTTCGAACTATGCCGAAGAAAACGTTCGTTTTACCGCGGTTGTAATTCAAGAGCCGGATGTTCGGATAGATGATGTTCGTTATATTGTAGAGATAGAAAATGTGGATGGTGGAACAGCAGAAGGAAGGGTTTATTTTAAATCAGAACTTTATCCACGTTATGAATATGGTGATGAGATGGAGGTATACTGTCAAATCAAAAAACCAGAGCAAATTGAGGATTTTAGGTTTGATAAATATTTGGCACTCAAAAAAACTTTTGCATATTGTAGTGTCCCGCAAATTCGCAAAGTAGGTGAGGGCGAGGGAAATATTTTGATGAGTTCAATTTTAACCGTAAAAAATGCTTTTGCCCAAAAAATAAATCGTTTGTGGCACGAGCCAAACGCAAGTTTTGTGGCTGGTTTGCTTTATGGTTATCGTGGAGGTTTGGGAGATTTGCAAGAAGATTTTAACACGACTGGTGTTTCTCATATTGTGGCAATTTCCGGTTATAATATAGCAATTATTGGTGCAATTTTTATTGTAATTTTGAGTTTTTTAAGGGTGCCACGCAAAAAAGCATTTTGGGTTATTATTTCGGGAATTAGTATTTTTGTTTTATTTGCCGGAGCCAGTGCTTCTGTGGTTCGTGCAGGAATTATGGGACTTTTGGTTTTACTAGCTAAACAGCTTGGTAGAATGTCGCATCCTATAAATTTATTACTTTTTACTGCTGTGGCTATGGTTTTACACAATCCTTATGTTTTAATTTGGGATGCTGGATTTCAACTTTCTTTTGTGGCGACAGCTGGGCTTATTTATCTAACGCCAAAATTAGAAATTCTTACAGAAAAAAATCCGGAATTTTTTGGAGTAAAAAAGATTTTTTTAGAAACTTTATCAGCTATTATTACTACACTTCCTTTAGTTCTTTATCATTTTGGTAGATTTTCTATTGTAGCGCTTCCTACAAATATTCTTATCCTGTGGATAATTCCATTTATAATGTTAATGGGTTTTTTGTCTGTGGTTTCTGCTTTTATATTTTTTCCACTTGCGCAACTTTTATCTTGGATTACTTGGTTTGCTTTAGAATATGTTATTCTAATTGTAAAGTGGTTTGCGGATTTTTCTTTTGCTTCGCTAAACCTAAGTGTACCAGCAGTTGCAGTAGTTTTATTTTATATTTGTTTAATTTTCTATAAACAAATTTATAATTTCCTAGAAATAAAATGGCTCAAATTTAGAATATGAAGAAAGTATTTATAAGTTTATTTTTAATTTTGGTGATTGTTTTGATTGCCCTTTTTGTTTTTAAAAGTAGAGATAATTTTTCAGAAGATGCTCAAGCAGAAGAAATTAAAATAGAAATTAAGACTGAAACTCCAACAGAATTAAATTTTTTGGATATCGGACAAGGGGATTCTACTTTTATAGAATTTAAAAACGGAACGCAGGCTTTGGTGGATTGTGGAAAAGATGCAAAAGTTTTGGAAGAATTGGGAAGAGTAATGGATTTTCGTGATAAAAGTATAGATTATTTAATTGTAACCCATCCAGATAATGATCATTACGGAGGTTGTGTAGATGTTTTAGAAAGGTTTGAAATAGCAAATGTAATTTACAATGGCCAACAAAAAAATGAAGATTTTTATAATGAATTTTTGGATTACATAGAAAAAGAGAATGCAAATTTTAAAATTATAAAAACTGAGGAAAAAATGGTTTTTGGCGGTGATACTATAGAGTTTATTTTTCCGGATGGTAATTTAATTCCAAACCCTTCAGATAATAACAGCTCTATTGTTTTTATATTGGAAAGCGGTGGTAAAAAAGCTTTGTTTACGGGGGACATGGAAAAAGAATTGGAGGAATATTTAATTGAAAAGTTTGGTGATAAGTTAGATGTGGATATTTTAAAAGTAGGACATCATGGTAGTGATTCTTCTTCAAGTCAGGATTTTGTGGATATTGTTTCTCCATTTTATTCTGTAATTCCTGTTGGAAAAAATAAATATGGGCATCCTTCTTTACGTGTCATCCGTAGATTGGAACGTTTGGGTGGAGAAGTTCTTCGCACAGATTTATTGCACGGAGTAAAAATTTTAATGGATGACAATTTAATTATGTCTCAGATTCAATAAACCTATACAAAAATTAACTTTTTTGTTATATTAACTTCTAATTAATAGAAGTTAATAAATAGTTTTTTCTTTCTTTTTCTAACCTCCCGAACACTTGAAATTTTTGGACTAATTTATTCGTGTCATTCCCGGCTTGACCGGGAATCCAGAAACGTTGATTTAAACCTTGGATCCACAATCAAGTTGGGGATGACAACAATAAAGCATGTAGTTATTTATTGCTTAGTGAATCAGAGACGAGATCCCTCTCTTACGCTCGGGATGACACATATATAATTTATTATTTTTATGGACATATTTAATATAGCAGTTTTCGTTTTGTCTCTTGGAACTATTTTGGCTCAAGTTTTTATTGTTTTAGTTTTGGCTTTTATTTTTGTACCACTACTTCGCAAACAAAAACAAATTAAAAAGTTTTTGCAATTTACAAAAGAAAACTCTTTTCTTTTTGCCTTTTGGGTGGGGTTAGCCTCAATTATTGGGAGTTTGTTTTTTTCTGATGTTGCGTCTCTTTTACCTTGTGAACTTTGTTGGAAACAAAGAATTTTAATGTTTCCACAATCATTAATGTTTGGGTTGGCTGTTTGGAAAAAAGAAAAAGTTATCGCAGATTATAGTATTTTACTTTCTGCAATTGGAATTTGTTATTCTATTTATCACTATACTTTACAAATGATTCCTCGCGATACCTCAACTTGTGCAACCTCTAGTTTCTTGTCTAATTGTTCAGAAAAATTAATATTTCAATTTGGTTATATTACAATTCCAATGATGACAGCTACTGCTTTCGCGTTGCTATTGCTATTTATGCTAATTCATAAAAAATTAAAATAATAAGTAAGAGACTTCACCAGAAGTCTCTTTTTTTAAACTATGAAAAAAAATAAAGAAAAAATTGTTGTTTTGTCGCTTGGTGGATCTTTGATAATTCCACCGGAAGGTTTTAACAGAAAATTTCTAAAAGGTTTTAAGAAAATGATTTTGAGCCATATTGAAGAAGGTTATAGATTTATAATTGTGTGTGGTGGGGGAGCAACAAGTAGAAAATATCAAGATGCAGTAAAAGATATTACCAAACTTGTTGCAGAAGATATAGATTGGATTGGAATCCACGCAACTAGGTTAAATGCACATTTTATGCGAACTATTTTTAGAGAATGGGCAAATCCGGAGGTTATAAAAAACCCAACTAGAAAAATTGAGTGGAAAGAGGGTATTTTGTTAGCTTCTGGCTGGAAACCGGGCTGGTCTACAGATTATGATGCAGTAAAATTGGCAGAGCTTTATGGAGCAGAAAAAGTTATTAATTTATCAAATGTTGTTTATATTTATAATGAAGATCCAAAAATAAATAAAAATGCCAAGAAAATAAAAGACATTACTTGGAAAAAGTTTAGAAAAATTGTGGGAGACGAGTGGGTCCCAGGATCAAACCTACCTTTTGATCCAATCGCAAGTCGCGAAGCCGAGAAATTAGGACTTTCTGTAATAGTTATGAATGGAACAAAACTAAAAGAAGTAGAAAAAGCAATCAAAGGAAAAAAGTTCAGAGGATCTTTAATCCATTCCTAAAAGGACAGTAGATTAAGAAATAAAAAATCAGTGGCTATTCCACTGATTTTGGGCTTACAGTAAAAATAAATTTTAATCTTATTTTTTTCGAACTGGGGATCCATGTTGTTCTTGGAAACTTCCAAGAGAATCACTATCATATTTTTCCTCAGCAGTGGGTCCAAAATAACTTCCATTATGATCATAATCGTGTCGATTATAGTTTGCCAGTAGTCTTTGATGGTCAAAAGTTAGGAGATAAATTCGACGTCCTAATTTTGACATTTGCTGTTTAAGGCTTAATAGACAATTCGGGGGCTTAATTTCTTCCTTTCAACAACTCAATCACAA
>CAZHUL010000029.1:0-8809 GCA_964535435.1 uncultured Gammaproteobacteria bacterium
AACCGGGTGATGTGGTGTCTTTGCCATTTGTGGCAACACACATTTTTACGGTTCTCGGAAAGTCCGAGACCAAAGCTGTTTACGGATCTCAATATGGAGAGATCTGTGAACTATTAAAAATAAAAAAGTAGGAAAATATAAAGAGGTGATTTGTTTCACCTCTTTTTTAATTCTGTGTATATATAATTTGCTTTTTATTTTGATTTCTGATAAAAAAGTATGGCTTAGGTTGATATTTTTTGTATTGACTTCGTAGGATAGATACTTTATAATAGTGTTCAAATAATTGATAATAATACTTATGAGTTCAATAAAGAAAAAATTGCGTGCAAAAACAAGGTGGGGAGTTATAGGAATTTTTGTATTACTTTTTGCAACAATAATTTTCGATGCTCCGAGTCTTTTTAATAAATGGGTAGGAGAGATAAATAATAAGACAGGAATAGGAATACCAATGATTTTAGACAAAGAATTTGCTCTTGGTTTGGATTTACAAGGTGGTGCTCATTTAGTATATCAGGCAGATGTTAGTCAAATTCCGGAAGAAGACCGTGGAACCGCCGTAGAAGGGGTAAGAGATGTTATAGAAAGACGTGTAAACGCAATTGGTATAGGTGAACCAAATGTACAAACATCAAAAGTTGGAGAAGACTATCGTGTTATCGTTGAATTACCGGGGGTTACAGATATTCAAGAAGCAAAAGATAAAATTGGCGAGACTCCAATTTTGGAATTTAAAAAAGAAAACACAATTCCTCCTCGTGAATTAACTGAAGAAGAAAAAACAGAAATGGATAATTATAATGAAATAGCTCGCACCAAAGCAGAGGGATATTTAAAAGAAATTAAAAATGGTGCTGATTTTGAGACTTTGGCAGAACAAAATTCTGAAGATGAGCTTAGTAAAAATAATGGTGGTTATCTTGGGTATATTTCCAATGTTGGTCCTTATGCAGATTTATATAATTGGGTAAGTACAGTAGAAGAGGGAAGTGTATCCAAAGAATTATTGGATACTAACCAAGGCTATGTAATTGCAAAAAGAGGCGGAGTAACGGATGGTGACATAGAAGTTCGTGCTAGCCATATTTTAATTTGTTATCTTGGTGCTTCTAGGTGTGAAGGTGCAAATTATACAAAATCAGAAGCTTTGAATAAAGCACAAGAAATTTACAATCAGGCAAATGCAGATAATTTTGCTGATTTAACCAAACAATATTCAACAGATTCTGGTTCAAAAGAAAATGGTGGGGATCTTGGTTTTTTCCCAAAAGAAGCAATGGTAGGAGATTTTGCAGAAGCCTCATTTAGTGCAAAAGTAGGGGAAATAGTTGGTCCAGTAGAAACTCAATATGGTTTCCATATAATTTACAAAACAGACGAAAAAATAAATCAAAACATAGAAGCTTGGTATCTGGCTGTAAATAAAAAAACAGAACTAGATATTTTACCTCCACAAGATCCTTGGATGAATACAGGACTTTCTGGAAAACAATTAGAAAGAGCAGAGGTTGTGAGCGATCCAAACACTGGGGCTGTACAGGTTTCACTTCAGTTTGATGCGGATGGAACACAATTATTTAAAGACTTAACAACTGAAAATGTTGGTAAACCAATCGCAATCTATTTAGATGGAGAGCCAATTAGTATTCCAACAGTTAATGAACCAATTACAGATGGAAGTGCTGTAATTAGTGGAAACTTCTCTCTTACAGAAGCTGGTTTGCTTTCACAAAGATTAAACGCCGGAGCATTGCCTGTGCCTGTAGAAATAATTTCTCAACAAACAGTTGGCGCAACTCTTGGAGCAAAATCAATGCAAAAAAGTCTTAAAGCGGCAGCTGTGGCAGTTATATTGGTGATGCTTTTTATGACTTTTTATTATAGATTACCAGGAATAATTTCAGTTATATCTTTAGCACTTTATATTTCTTTTACGTTAGCATTGTTTAAGTTTGTTGGTGTCACACTTACTTTGGCTGGAATTGCAGGTTTTGTGCTTTCGGTTGGTATGGCAGTAGACGCAAACGTACTTATCTTTGAAAGATTAAAAGAAGAATTAAAATCTGGAAAGAGTTTAAAAACTGCAACAGAAGAAGGATTCATTCGTGCTTGGAGTTCAATTCGTGATGGGAATGTTTCAACGCTTATAACCTGTGTTTTACTTATTTTACTTGGAACAAGTTTTGTAAAAGGTTTTGCAATCACACTTGGAATTGGTATCTTGGTAAGTTTGTTCACAGCAATTACTGTAACTAGAGTATTACTTAGATACGTTTCTCCTTGGTTTCAAGAAAAAGGAAATGTTTTATTCTTAGGACACGAGTCCACTAAAGATAAGCAATAAAAATATATGAAAAATAGTTTTGAAATCGTAAAATTTAGAAAATTCAGTTTTGTATTTTCTGCTTTTCTTGTTGGAATTAGTATTGTTTTATTGGCAGTTTATGGATTAAAACCGGGAATAGATTTCACAGGTGGTTCACTTGTGGAGTTTGAATTTCAAGGAGATCGTCCAAGCAACCAAGAATTGGTAGAAGTTTTGCAAGATTATAAAAGTGTTGTTGTACAACCAGTAGACGAAAAAGGAGTACTTATCAAAATGCAATTTATTAATGAAGAAGAACACAAAGATATCTTAAGTAAAATAAGAGAAAACTTTGAAACAGAAGACAATAGAGTTTTGGAACAGCGTTTTGAAACTATTGGTCCGATAATTAGTACACAACTTAAAGATAGATCAATTTACATAATGCTAACGGTAATTGTTACTATAGTTTTGTATGTTGCCTATGCTTTTAGAAAAGTTTCTAGGCCGGTCCAATCTTGGAAATACGGAATTTCTGCAATTATTGCTTTGATTCACGATGTTGTAATAACATTGGGTGTTTTTGCAATCTTGGGAAGATTTCTTGGAGTAGAGGTAGATATAGCTTTTGTTGTGGCTTTAATGACAATTTTAGGGTATTCAGTAAATGATACTATAGTTGTTTTTGACCGTGTTCGTGAAAATTTGATTAAAACAGGGAGTGACAAATTTGTTGAAGCTATAAACGAAGGTGTTTCTCAAACTGTTGCTCGTTCTATAAATACTTCTCTTACAACATTGTTGGTTTTGACTGCTTTGTTTTTGTTTGGAGGAGATTCAATTCATTATTTTTCTCTTGCGCTTATAGTTGGTATTGTAGCCGGTACTTATTCTTCTATATTCTTAGCAGCTCCACTTTTGGCGACTTGGCAAGATATTTCAAACAGAAAAAGATAATTTACCAAAATTAAAAAAAGAACTGTGATAGCGGTTCTTTTTTTAATTATTACGAATACTTTGTGATATTGAAAGGGGATATTTCGACTTCACGAGGTGAAGTTCAATATGACGTGGTGAGAAAACGTCATCCTGAGCGAAGCCGAAGGATATCGTCTTAAAACCACCAAATTTAAATAACTATGTTCCTTTTGTCATTCCCAACTTGATTGGTGATCCAGTTTGAATCAACGTTTCTGGATTCTCGGTCAAGCTGGGAAGGGAATGACATTAAAAAATAAATTAGTCTAACCTGTCTGCCAGCAGACAGGAAATTTCAAATGTTCGGAAGGTTAGAAAAGAACATTTTGAACAAGCGAAGCGATAGAATAATTAGAACATTTTCTTTTTTTTGTGTTATAATAAGTTCGTAATTAAATTTTAAATATGATTAGACATTTTATTGCTTTTGTTGGCGCCTTGGTAGCATTACTTATTTATTGGGTGGGCTATGTTTCTGGCGCAAATGGTTGGTTTTGGACCGCTATTGGAATTATAATAGTTTATACAGCTATTTATAATTTGATTGAAGCTTAATCTATGATAAGTCTAGATTCAATTATAAAACTAATAATAGATTTCTTTTCTAACCCTGTAGATGTTATTGTGTTTCGATTATTTCTTACTTTTGGCTGGGCTATTTTTGTGTGGCTTCTTTTATTCTTGGGTATTTATTTTTATGTTGAATATAGACAAGAAAAATACAAAAAAGATTGGAATTGGGTTTTACTTGCCATAGATATTCCTGCAAACAATGAACAAAGTCCAAAGGCAGTAGAACAACTTTTTGCTCACTTGGCTGGAGCTTTAAATGAACCGGATATTGCAGAAAAGTATCGTGGTGGTTTTGTACAACGTTGGTTTAGCTTTGAAATTGTAAGTATAGATGGCTATATTCAGTTTTTGGTTCGCACAGAAGAATCACTTAGAGATTTAGTAGAAGCTGCAATGTATGCACAATATCCAGGCGCAGAAATTATTGAAGTAGAAGATTACACCTCTACAGTGCCAACAACATTTCCAAACAGTGAATACGATGTTTGGGCAGCGGACTTTGGACTTGCAGAAAATAGTGCCTATCCTTTACGTACTTATCGTGATTTTGAACATTCTGTTGCCAAGACAGAAGTGACATCTTTAAGAGATCCAATGAGTGCTTTTTTGGAAAGTTTTAGTCGTATTAGTCAAGGAGAACAAATGTGGTTCCAAATTTTGATTGTACCTGTTTCAAACAAATGGAAAGAGAACGCAATTAAAAAAATAAAAGAAATGATAGGGGAAAAATCTTCTTCAAGTAAAACTTTTGGAGATTTAATTTCTGATGTGCCATTAAAATTTTTACAAGGAATTGGAGACCAGCTTTCTAGCACAGAATCAGTTCCAGCCAAGCCAGAACCTGCAAACAAATTATCTATGATGACTCCGGGGCAAGTAAAACTTGTAGAAGCAATGGAAGACAAAATTAGCAAGATTGGTTTTAAAACAAAAATGAGAGGAGTATATTTGGCACGTAAAGAAGTTTTTAAACCAGGACGTGGCGTTAGTGCTTTAATGGGAGCTATTAACCAGTTTAATGTTCCAAGCGCAAATTCTTTGGTACCAAAAAGCGGAGTTGGCGCTTCATACTTTTTTACAGGTTCTCGTTCAAATACAAAAAAGACTAATTTAATGACTGCTTACAAAAAAAGAAAAATATCCACAGGTTCAGATCCGTTTATTTTAAATATAGAAGAACTTGCAACTATTTGGCATTTTCCTATTTCTACAGTTAAAACTCCACTTCTACAGAAATCTGAAGGAAAGCGGGCAGAGCCACCAATTTCTTTGCCAATGGAAAACATATTCAAAAGTAATGTGTTAGAAGAAGTTGTAGAAATAAAGAACTCATTCAAAACAGATGCCGGAGATTTTGGCTACGATTCTGATGAGAATTTTGGTTAAAGTTAAAACAAACAAAAAACCCACCTTTTAAAAGGTGGGTTTTTTGGAATTTAGACTTTTAAGCCACAACCGGAGTTTCATTTTTTGCACTTTTTTTCAATAAGTAAGTCAAAATAGGTGGGGTAAGAAGTGTGGTTAAGATAACCATAATTACAATGATAGAGAATACTTCGTCAGAAACAACACCTAGAGTTTTTCCAATTGTTGCAAAGATAAGTCCAACTTCTCCACGTGGTACCATTCCAAATCCAATTAAAATTTTATTCACTCCTTTTCCGGCAACAAAACCTGCAATTATTTTTCCAATAAATGCTACGATTGTTAAAGCTAGCGCGACTGATAAAACTTTCATATCAAACATTGTTTCTAGTTTAACAGCCATTCCGGTTACAACAAAGAAAATAGGAATAAGAAAATATCCGATAGGATTTATAAGTTCTTCTATATTGTGGTCTGAGTGTTTGTTTATAATCTTTGTAATGTTTCCTTTAAGAACTGGTTCAGCATCTTTTACAGCATCTTTTATATGTTCTACAACTTTTGGATCTTTAAAGAATTTAAAATGTACCGGGTCCAAGATTAACCCTGCCGCAAAGGCACCCACAATTGGTGCTAAGCCAATAATAGAAGCAAGATAGGCAAATACAAGACCAAAAGAAATTATGACTGTAAACTTCATTCCGGCACCAGAGTGGATTTTTGAAAAAAGTTTTCCGATATTTTTTGCCAATAATTGTCCCAAAATAATTGAACCAACAAGGAACATTATTGCTTTTGCGGTTATTAGTGTAATTGTTCCAAAACTAACAGCTCCGGCTGTGACAAGTGCAGATACTACCGCTAAAATAATCAATCCTAAAACATCGTCAATTACTGCTGCTCCAAGCACAATTTGTGCTTCTTTTGTTTGAAGTTTTCCTAAATCTTGGAAAACTCTAGCTGTAATTCCAACAGATGTTGCTGTAAGTGCGGCTCCTAAGAATAAATAAGCATTTGAGCTTAATCCAGGTAAAAACCAAGGTCCAACAACATAAGTTCCAAGTATAAAAGGTGCAATAACTCCAACAATAGCAACTAAAAACGCTTTAACACCGACTTTTTTCATGTCGTTGATGTTTGATTCTAATCCTATTTGGAATAGCAAAATTACTACTCCTAATTCAGCCAAGAAACTTATAATTGAGTCATTTTTTATTGGTTCAAACCAGTTAATTCCAAGTAGGGCGATATTTCCCAAAATAACACCCATTACTAACTCTCCCAAAACTGACGGTTGTCCAACTTTTTCAATTAAACTGGATATTTTGGCAAATACTAATATAACGGCAATCCATAAAAAAGTGGCAGCTATACTGCCATGTCCTTCGGCAGCACCCTCACTGGCTTGAGAGATAAAAGGAGCAACAACATAAACAAAAAGCGAAAAAAATAAAACTTTTTTTGTAAAACTTTTTGCTTTTAGAAAATTAATTTTTTCTCCAATTTCTTTTAGCATATAACTCATACTTATTTGTTATTATTAAAATAATGAGATAATTTTATATCTATTTTAGATATATGTCAATTATTTTTGAACTTTGCTATTTTGAATAATTCAAGTACACTAGAATAAAATTATGGCAGACACAAATACACAACTTATAAAAGATAAGATAGATGTTGGCGATTTGGTAGGTGAATATGTAAGCTTAAAACCCGCTGGAACAAACTTAAAAGGTTTGTGTCCTTTTCATTCAGAAAAAACCGGATCTTTTATGGTGAGCCGAGAAAAACAGATTTGGCATTGCTTTGGGTGTGGTAAGGGTGGTGATATCTTTACTTTTATTCAAGAAATAGAAGGAATGGATTTTGTAGAAGCTTTACGACTTTTAGCAAATAGGGCTGGAGTAGAACTGGAAACTTATAGAAGTGAAATAGATAAGAGTCAAAAAAATAGATTGTTTGAAATAAATGTTCAGGCTCTTAGATTTTTCTATAATTTTTTGGAGAAAATGCCAACAGCAGAGCCAGCTAGAGAATACTTGAAAGATAGAAAATTAACCCAAGAAACAATAGACGAATGGAAAATTGGTTTTGCCCCAGATCAATGGAGTTTATTGACAAGTTATTTACTTAAAAAAGGATTTTCAATAGATGATTTGGTTGCTTCCGGTTTAACTATAAAAAAGGACGGCTCAAACACAACAAGTGGACGAGGTTTTTATGATAGGTTTCGTGGCAGAATTATGTTTCCAATTTGGGATGTAAATAATAATGTGGTTGGTTTTACTGGGCGTGTTTTGGTAGAGACAGAAACAAGTGGCGGAAAATATGTAAATACTCCGCAAAGTCCGGTTTATGATAAATCGACTGTGGTATTTGGGTTAAATAAGGCAAAACAAGATATAAGACAACAGAAAAAAGTTTTGGTGGTAGAAGGGCAGATGGATGTAATTGCTTGCTGGCAAGCTGGCATGAAGTATGTTGTGGCGAGTAGTGGAACCGCACTTACAGAAAGACAAGTTGGTTTGTTAAAAAGATACACACCAAATATGATAATGAGTTTTGACGCAGATAATGCTGGGCAAATTGCGGCAAAAAGGGGAGTGGACATTGCTAGAACCTTGGAAATGGACGTAAAAGTTGTAATGCTTTCAAAGGATTTTGCTAAAGACCCAGATGAGGCTATAAAAAAAGATAAAGAAAAATGGTTTGAATTGGTGGAAAATGCCAAAGATGTAATGGATTGGAATTTTGAGCGTATTTTGGTTGGAAAAGATTTGAACAATCCAAAGGATAAACAAAAAATTGCAGAAGAATTACTTTTGGAGATTTCTTTTATTCCAAAAGAAATTGAAAAAGATTATTGGATGCAAAAATTATCCACAGAAATTTCTGTAGAAATTAGTGTTTTGCGCGAAGAGATAAAACGTTTGCGAGCTTTACAGAAAAAAGAGGCTATAAATCCACATATTAAAGTTGCGGTAGAAGAAAAAAAAGACGAAATTCAAAACAAGAAAACAAGACTTGATAGGTTGGCAGAAGAAGTAATGGTTTTGATTTTTAAATTCCCAAAAATCGCAAATTTGGCGTTTAAAAACTTAGAAGAAAAGTATTTTTTTAACTCAGAATACAAAAAACTTTACGAATTATTAAGAAAAGAGTATAATAATGCCAGTGATTTTGACTTATTAAAGTTACAAGATTATTTAGCTTTCAAAGATGTTGAAATTTCAACAAATATTTTAAGCTTAGAAGGTAAGGGAAGTGAAGAAATTTACAATTTTGACAAAGATAGTGCAGAAGCAGATTTGTTAAGTGCAATCAAAGAAATGAAAGAAGATTGGAAAAGACAAGAACTTCAAAAATTACAGATGGAGTTAAACAAAGCACAACAAAATGGTGGTGCAGAACAGACTTCAGAAATTTTGTTAAGATTAAACAATCTATTAAAAAAAGATTAATTTTTGGAAAATGTAAAAATGTTCTAATTGTTCTATCGCCCATGCTCGTTCCAATTGTTCTATCGCTTCGCTTGTTCTAAATATTCTAACCTTCCGAACATTTGAAATTTTTGGACTAAAT
>CAZHUL010000030.1:0-8740 GCA_964535435.1 uncultured Gammaproteobacteria bacterium
AACATTACGTTGTCTGTATATTGGGCAATATTATCTACAACTTTAAAAGTATGGTCCAAATTATTTTTGTGTGTCTGTCCATAAACCTCCTCTACTCCATACAAATCATTTATTTCTGGAAGAAAGTAGTCAAAAAGTTTTGTGTTGTAAAGTTCCCAAAGTCCAACTGATGGTTTTTTGGTTTTAAGAAGTTTAAAAAGTTCTTCACTAATTCTTTCTTTTGAAATTATATTTAATCTTTCTGCATTTTTTTCTATTGCTTTGTAAGTTTGTTCCTCAATTTCAAAATTTAATTGAGAAGAAAAACGAACCGCACGCATCATACGAAGTGGATCATCAAAAAAAGTTTTGTTTGGATCTATTGGTGTTTTTAGAATTTTATTTTCCAAATCTTTTTTTCCATTAAAAGGATCTACTATATTTTCATTTTCTCCATTTAATAAATCTAAAACACCCAAAGCCATTGCATTTACAGTAAAATCTCGTCTGGACAAATCGTTTTCCAAAGTTGTGGACGACACAATAGGTTTGCGTGTATTTTTTTCATATTCTTCACTACGAGCACCGGCAAATTCTATTTCTAAACCATTTTCAAAAATATAACGAGCAGTATCAAAATCTTCAAACAAAACCAAAGAGCCAACTTCTTTTAAGGCTTTGTCTAATTTTTTTGCAAATTCTATACCACTTCCCAAAACTACAAAATCAACATCTTTAGTTTGTAATTTTGTAAAATCCCCTTTTGGGTTGTCTGTTAAGAAAATTAAAAAATCACGCACAAAACCCCCAACAACATATACGCTTTTATTTTTATCTTCTTTTTTAATTGTTTGCAAAACTTTTTTTAATTCCATATTAAACCTTTTTTAAAAAGCTATCTATCAATTTTTTTTGTTGTATTTTTCCTGTGGATTTTATACACTTTGAAACTAATTCTGCCAAAGGTAATTCTATTTTCTTTTCTTTTATTATAATCAAAAGTGCTTTTGTTGCAGAAATTCCTTCTACAGTTTGACCTACACTTTTTAAAGCATAGTTTGGTGATAAACCTTTTCCAAGCGCCTCGCCAAAACTTCTATTTCTTCCCTCTTTAGAAAAACCAGTTGTAATTAAATCTCCAATTCCGGAAAAACCATAAACACTTTCATTATTTCCACCAAAAACTTTATTTAATTTTGCCATTTCTTCTAACGCCAATGTTACAAAAATAGCTTTGATGTTTCCACTCAAATCAAGACCATCACAAACACCTAAAATTATTGAATAAACATTTTTTGTAAAACCACCCAATTCAATGCCAACGATATCAGTCGTTGGATAAAGTTTTACATACTCATTTTGCAAAACAGCACAAACTTCTTCTATTGCTTTTTTATTGTTAGAAGCAATATTCATAAATGTATAATTATTTTTGGCCATTTGTCCAGCCACTGCAGGTCCTGAAATTGTAACAATTTTACCTTTAAAATCTTTATTGCTTTCAATTAAATTTGGTATAAATTTAAAAGTTTCAGGACAAACACCTTTTGAGCTATCAACAACAATAGAATTCTTATTTAAAAAAGGCAAAATTCTTGTAAAATTTTCTAAAATACAAAATGTTGGTAATGCTAAAATAACTATTTTTACACCACTCACAGCTTTTTCTAATTCTTTTTGGGCTGTTATATTTTTAGAAAGTTTTATTCCTTTTAAATACTTCTTATTTTCTTGGTAACTGGTAATTTGATTTAAGGGTTCTTGTTCGCCTTCCCAATTCCATATATTTACACTAAAACCATTACTCGCAATAACTTGTGCCAACGCTGTTCCCATATTCCCCGCTCCTATTACTGCCACTGTTTTATTTTTCATAATCAAAACCATTTTAAAATACTATATATAACTCCACCGGAAAGAGTTAAAAGAAGTATTATAAGCAAAAACAAAGTATGATGCAACCTAAATTGACCTTTTTTAAAATCTCCAAGCTGTTTTGCACGCCAATAAATCAATAAAACCAACAGCATTTGAGAACTCAAAAATACTCCACCAATTATATCTATTGTTTTTATAAAACTTCTAACACCAAACAAAAACAGAACAACTGGAATCATAAATACAATAATAAAAGATCTAAATTTAGAAATACCAAAATCCCAAATAAAAGAATCCTTTAGTGCAAGACCTGTTAAAATAAAACTGTTACCCATAGCAATTACAGCAAAAACATTCCCCAAAATTAACATTAACGGTCCAACTTTATTTCCCAAACCAATTGTGGCAACTTCTGTTGTGCTTAACCCTGTAACGCCAACCACAACAAAAGTAAAAAAAGAATAAATAAGAATATTTATTAAACCTGCAAAAATAATAGCCTTCTTTAAAATTTTCTTGTCTCCTTTTATAATACTTTTTGCTTCTGGAATTGTAGCTAACCCACTATAAGCAAAAAGTAAAACACCATAAGGTAAAAATATAAATTTCCAATCTAAATAAAACAAATTTTGGACTTCAAAATTAGAAAAATTTAAAACTACTACCAAAATAACTACCAAAATCAAACCCAAACTTGTGATTAGTTCTATTTTTTTAATTAAGCTGATACCGACAAAAATTAAAAATGTTGCGATAATAAAAAATAAAATACTCCACCAAAATGCTTCCCCGCCAAACAAGATAGCTAAAGCCTGTCCTTCCCCAATCATATAAACAACTAAAACTCCAAACGCCATAGAATAAACCAGCGCCGACATTAAATACTCTCCAGTTCTTCCTAAATATTTTTTTGCCAATCCTACAAGCTGTAAATTTACTTTTAATTTAGATAATACTTCCCCTACCAAAAGATTTAAACCAATCATCAAAAAACCAAATAATACCACGTAAATTAAACCAACAATAAGTCCGACTTTTGCCACTACAAAAGGTATCCCCAAAACTCCAGCACCAACAGTACCGCTAATTATAATAGCGGTGGCTTCATATAAACTTAATTGTTTTTTATCTTTTATTTGTATACTCATTTTTAAATTATGGGACTGTCGTTAAATACGCTTTCGTTAGTAAAATTTTTAAATTTTGAGCGAGACGAAAAGAAAAAATATTTGCCCTGCAAAGCATCGGATATATTTTTTCTTGAAGTCGTAGCCAAAATTTAGGAATTTTAGTAGAAATGGTGTTTGGCGACAGTCCCATTATATCACAAACAAAAGCAAACGTTATTTACGTTTGCTTTTGTTTTTCATTATCTGCTAAGTTCAATTTCCGAACTATTCTCGTGTTCACATGCACGAACTGTAATTAAATCTGCTGTTGATTTTTCTAAAGTGTAACCAGTAATAGTAGAAGACCAAGCACCAACTCCATTTGGACTAATTGGAATAGAACCCAAATAACCCTGATTTACCATGTCTGCCAAATCAACACAAATAGATTGTGTTGGATCTGTTGTACAAAAACTTGTTACATTTGACGCTGTAGCTCCGGTTACACAAGTTCCAATTAGATAAATTTCTCCTGCGGTTAAGTTAGTTATTGTTGTTAAATAAGGACCCGTATTATCAATTTGGTCAACCTTAATAGCATTTAAAATATTATTTACATCGGAAAACCTGCGAGCGTCTCTTGCATCTTTAAAACGTTTTGTTGGATTTAATGCTACCAAAATAAGAAGTGCCAAAATAGCAATAATTGCAATTACCAAAAGTAATTCTATTAAAGTAAAACCTTTTCTGTCTCTAATGTACTCCTTAATTTTCATAAAAAAATATCGAAATAATAATATCTAAATTATAACACAAACTTAAATAATAATGTAATCAGACAAAAATAAAAATAGGCTTTTAAACCTATTTTTATTTTTGTAATGACTATCTTGTTAGAGTAATTTCTGTGGTATGCTCATTTTCACAAGCTCTAATTGTAACAGATCCACTTGGAGTTTTTGCAATTGTATATCCTGTTGTGGAAGCTGTCCATGTTCCTGATCCATTAGGACTTACAGGAATACTGCCTAAATATCCATCTGTAACCAATCCTGCTAAATCCACACAAACATCTTGTGTTGGATCGGTTGTACAATAGTTTGTAACAGGTGTAGAAGTTGCGCCAGAAGTACAATCACCAATCATATAAATTTCAGAAGCTGTTGCACTGGTGATATTAGTCATGTAAGAACCTTTATTATCCACCTGGTCAACTTTGATAGCCGTCAAGATGTTATTTACATCTGAGAACCTTCTAGAGTCACGTGCATCTTCAAAACGAGTTGCAGGATCTAATGCTACAAAAATTAAAAGGGCCAAAATCGCAATAATTGCGATTACCAAAAGCAACTCAATTAAAGTAAAACCTTTGGCCTTAAGAAGATCTTTTTTCATTTGCATATAACAATGAATTAATTAAAAAATAAATAAATAAATTTGAAGAAATTAGCTAACAAGAAAATTATACCATACTTTGTACAAACTTATTATCTTTTACCTGTGTATAACTTTTTAAAGATTATCTTTTACAAACAAAAAATACTCTTTTTCAAGTATTTTTTGTACACGCCAAGGGACTCGAATGCGAACATGAAGGTTTTGAAAAGTCGCTTAACCTAGCAAAATTACTAAAATAAGAGAAATTTATGACTTCGATAAAATCTCAATTTTCGCTGAAAAACGACAAAAACTGAATTTTTGGGCAAATTTTGGGCAGATTGATCTCAAAACAAAACACCACTCTATTTTGAAGTGGTGTTTTGTTTTTGTTCTCATAGTAGACAATTCAACCGATCATTCACTGGAACCTTTTTTATTTGAATTTTTTATAATTCATTTTTTATATCTTCCCAAGTCACACCAGTATATTCTTCAATTTCTTTTAATAAATAATACAACACGTCCTTTCTTAATTTAGACTGAATTGTTATTGATTTCTGTGTTTTTGACCAAGTTGCTTTATAATGACTTCCATCGCCACCTGTCCTGTCTATATTAAAACCGAGTCGTTTTAAAGCTCGGATAAATTTTTTACGCTTTATTTCACCTGGTAACTCACTAAGCGAGGGCATACTGTTCTTGGTGTACACCAACCTTATTGATATTAGCTTCTTTTGCAAAAGATGATGGGACATCGAATGATGTTAATATGGCATCCTTTATATTTTCATCTAATTCTTTATTATTTTTACCAGATGTAACGATTGAACCATATCTGAAATTTTCACTTACAGCTACTATTGTCCCATCTTCAGTATTGTTATATTTAAACTTTATAGGTGGGTAATGACGAAAATATTGATTTAACTCAAATAAACCTCGTGGCACTGAGGCTTTTCCTAATAATTGCTTTACTAATCTATCTTTAACTTTTTTTACTATAAACATATAAACAGAATAAATATTTATATCAAAAAATTATAACACAATCTTATTTATATGTCAATTATATCATATGAAAATAACAAACTCTAATCTTTTATCCCCATAACATAAAATATCTCCAGTTAAAGCGATATTTTCTGTATTTTTAAATAGTAAGTAATGTTATAACAAAAGAAACTTCCTTTTACATTCCTTTTTTGATAAGATTATATATATGAAAACATTTTTTAAAAAATATAAAAATATAGCTTTAGTAGTCGTACTAATGTTATTTATAATAGGTAATATAATACCTTTCTTTTTTCATACAGATTCTTACTTACGCCACTACTCAAATCCTTTTATAATAATAGATGTTGAGCGAAATCTTGTTGATAAATTTATTGACAATAGACATCCTGACCTTGATGCACTTCCCTACTGTGTAATGCTTAATCTAGATAATTCGACTATCCCTATTAATTCTTTAGAAAAAACATTCTTTTTAAGAAGAATAACAATAACAGAAAGAACAAAAGAAGGTCTGTATAAATTAGACTTTAGAACAGTTTTTAATATTCGATACAGAAAAGATGTTCTAACACCAAAATTTGATACTTCAAAAATAAATAAACGTTGTTAAAAAATGTTATTTTCTTCATAAGAGTTCGAATCCGAACATGAAGGTTTTGAAAAGTCGCTTAACCTAGCAAAATTACTAAAATAAGCGAAATTTATGACTTCGCTAAAATCTCAATTTTCGCTGAAAAACGACAAAAACTGAATTTTTGGGCAAATTTTGGGCAGATTGATCTCAAAACAAAACACCACTCTATTTTGAAGTGGTGTTTTGTTTTTGTTCTCATAGTAGACAATTCAACCGATCATTCACGGGAAGTTTTTTGGAGAGAAAATAAGGTAATGGAGCCTTCTAATTTTTTCTTCTTCATTTAATATAATCTAACTTGTGTATAATTGAGATAGGCTTTACTTTAAAAAGTCAATAAAATAAGACCTTTAATTCTTAATAAATTCTAAACTATCCAAGACGAAGTTAGTCTCAGCTTTATATTTATCAAATTTTTGTTTATTATTTGGGAAAATCACGTTTGAATCAATTTGAAATAAATCAACATTATTTATAAATATATAATATTGCTCTTTGATAGATAATGTGTTAACAAAACTTTTAAATAAAACATTAGCAAAATTTTTGTACTCAATTTTTTTATAACTTGTGTCAGTTAGAAGGCTTTCTACAAAATATTTTTCAGGTTTTGATCTTTTATATTTTATAAATTCTACCGATGCAAATTCTTCTAACGACTCAGTACCGTCTTTTACATCAAAACCTAGCGGGGCAAAGATAGTCAAAAATGTACCGCTAATACTTTTCTCAGTTTCGTCAGAAATATGCCAAGTTGTAGGAATCTTTACTGTAATTCCTAAGTCTGGGTTATATTGTTTTTGATAGGAAATACCAGTTTGTTTGTCTGTTCCTGTTTCTAATATTTCCCACTCTGCCATTGTTCTATCTACGATAGGAGTTTCCTCTTCTTTTTTTTTAGGTTCTTCATCTGATATCCAAACATTATTAAATTTTAAGTATGCAAAAATACCTGTGAGAATAATCAGGATTGCTAATACGATTGAAATTATTTTAGTTTTTTTGTTCATAAAATTATATTGTGAATATATACTAAAAATATGCTTTTGTCAATTTAAAAAAATAAAAACCCCATTTAAGGGGTTCTGTTACTAGAATACGTAGAATTGAGAATAGGTTAGATAATCGTAATTATCCACCCCGTCATCACTGTCATCTATATAGATATACAAATTCCAAGTACCCACAGTGGCGTCATAAATTACTGGATTGAAATATGCGTAATTCCAACCCCAAGCACCGACGCTAGTCCAGCTAGTAGTATCCGTCCACTGGTAAACATTATCTTTATACACATACACTTTAAAGCGATAATCCGAATAAATACTACTTATCTTTATAAGAACAGGAACATCCCAGCCATTTGTGAAATAATTTGTTGGATAACCACAGTAGTAGTGCCAATTAGAATCTGGTCCTGTTATATAAGAACAATTTTGTGTCCAATTATACGTGTAATATTGATTCAAAGGAACTTCAACATTTACAATGTCCACCTGAGTAAATCCCCCACCATCATCAATAGAGATGTTGAATGACCAACTTCCAGGTATTGCGCCATAAAGTGAAGGATAGAAATATGCACTATCCCAACCCCCAGAACCAACAATGTTCCAACCTGTTGTGTAGTCCCAAGCAAAGTAACCATTTCTATATGCTTCAATTTTGAATCTATGGTCTGTAACCAAATTTGTGAATTTGGCCAATATTTGAACATCATCCCAAGGATCAAAAACAGATTTTATGTTATTACAATAATAATTCCAATTTGCGTCTGGTCCTGTTAGGTATTCACAAGTTTGTGTTGAGTTATATATATAATTACCCGAAGTGTAACACTGTCCGGCAGTAAATACAGTAACACCTTGAAAATTTATTGGTTGGGTAACTCCATTATATCTATATTCAAAATGAAGATGGGAACCAGTTGAATTACCAGTACTACCCATAATACATAGATTCTCTCCAATTACTATAGATTCTCCAACACTAAAATAAAAAGGATCCAAACAATGTCCATAAATAGTAGTGTAACCATTTCCGTGGTCAATTTCTCCACCATAGCCATATCCACCAAGTGGATTGTTTGGATTGGTAAAAACTCTCTTTACTGTTCCAGATGCGGCCGCTACTACAAAAGGATATTCATTAGTAATAAATGGCGCACACGAGTCTGTGGGATTATCAAAATCAATAGAATAATAAAAAGTACCTGTATGGAAGTCGTCATAAACACCGGGCCAAATAGTTGCACCACCAGGTTCAACAGTTAGAAGATAACTATAACCCTCTTCTAATGGCATCTTCAGGTTAGGTGCCTGAGCAAAAACATTTACACCAGCCAACCAGATGAATAAGAACGCCAAGACACATGCTAAGTTTTTCATGACACTCTCTCTTCATGAATGTTAAGGAACCTACGACGCGAATATTATATGTTATTTCATACAAAAAGTCAACATATTTGTAAAAAACAAAAAACCTCTTTAATGAGGTTTTTTGTACATATAAAAAGATTAATTTAAATGCAGGAATATTTTAAATCTTATCAAATTCTAAACTATCTAAAGAAAAGTTACCTTCAACTTTGTATTTCTCAAATTTTTGTTTATCATTTGGAGAAGATATATAAAAAGTAATACCAAATACAGTAGTATCGTTCATAAAAATAATGTACCCTTTTTTATATTTATTATCACTAATGTCATCTTCAAAAAAAACATTATCAAAATTCTTATACTTA
>CAZHUL010000031.1:0-427 GCA_964535435.1 uncultured Gammaproteobacteria bacterium
ATAAAGCACATAATGTATTTGGAGATAAATTAACATATAATATATATTTAGAATGTGAACATCTTTTAAATGGAGAGGTCAGTGATGAAATTAAGAAGTTTGGAGTGACAATGAGTGGAGAAGCTGGGATAAATCAACTGCGTATTAAATTTAGAGAATATTCTCATGGTATTATTACAAACCAAGGATTTGATGCTGAAGAGTTAATTGATTCAAAACTTAAAAGAGCTACTTTTCAAGGTTTAGTGCAATATACCGGTTCTCAATGGGGTTCTCATGGTGAAGAAAAGTTTGAGGAAACTATTGAAGCATATTTGTCTGAAAAAGATAGTTTACGCTCATTACCGGAAGTATATGTTCCAAGTGAAGTTTTGGATATTAAGAAGATAAAACAGATTGATACGGAAACATTTGAATATAGCGAACA
>CAZHUL010000031.1:437-6524 GCA_964535435.1 uncultured Gammaproteobacteria bacterium
TTTAAATAAATATGGAAATTTATTGGAATCTTTAAAAAGAGGGCTTGATTATGCAAAGAAAAAAGAAGATGGAATTAGGGAAATTATTAGTAAATTAGAAGAAAGTTTAGGTAATTTAAAGGCTTCTTTGGAAGATAAAAAAAGAAGTTATGAAGAAAAGATATTAATTGAGGAAGATGAGAAAGAAAAGAATAAAATGGAAAGAGCTTTGGCAAGACTCCCGGAAAAAATAGAGATAGTTTCTAAAATAAACTTAAAAAGTATTCAAAATCCTATTGAACTTTTTGAAACATTGCATTCTTTAAATGATAACGATATTAATGAAATACTAAAAGATCTAATGTTTTATGTAAGTTTTCAATTAAAACCGGAATTGCAACAAACCAAAGACTTATCGAAATTTGATAAAGACGCGCCAACCGTTGCGGATATTAGTTGGGTAATGGATACAATTCAACATATTGTACTTCAAGAAACCGTAGAGCCATACTTTACCAAACAATATTTTGATCCGGAAGAAAAATTAAAACCAAAAGATAGGAAAAGAAAAGAAATGGAATTACAAACAAAGATAAGGAAATTGTTTAATGTATCTGCTTTAAATAATGAATTAAGTAAAATGACAGGAGAAACATCAACAGATACAATTAAAATGCAATTTATTCCTCAAAGAAATTTGTTAACAGAATTTTCCGGACACTTCTCAGATGCTTGTTGGGCTTCAAAATATAGTAGTATTCTTGAAGAATTTCCAAATTTTATCTCTGTGGCAATGATACAAAATCCTGGGAATCCAAAACATGAGAAGATTGCCGGTGGAAGTTTTTTAATTGAAGCTAAGTCTCAAAATGGAGAAGATTTATTGATAATTCGTGGGCTTAATCCACAAGAGAATTTAATAAATCAACTTTCACCAGAAGATTTTTATGAAAACTTTACCAAACACTTTAAAGAAATAGCGGAAAAACAAGGAAGAAAATTAGCAATAGTGATAGATGACCATTCCGGTGGTTCAAGTACAAATAGACCTTTATTATTTGAATTTTTAAATAAATTAAAGAATAGTTTGAGAAAAGTAAAACTTGCGTCTGACGAGGAAACCAATTTTAATGAGTATGAAATTGTGGATGATTGTTATTTGGTTGGGTAAAATGATAGTAAATAATTTTTAAATTATGTTTATAATTCTAGATGGAATAGATGGAAGTGGAAAAACAACAATTATAAAAACTTGGGCGGATTATTTAGAAAAACAAGGGAAAAAAGTTTTTAATTTGATTGATTATTGGAAAGAAAATGAAAAACATCCAAAAGCAGAAGATTTGATGGAATATGATGTTATAATTTCTGGGGAACCAACTCACGCTTGGATAGGAAAAGCTATTCGTGATGAAATTATACAAAATGGCAATGATTATAGCGCAAAAGCTACTGCAGAGGCATATTCTTTGGATAGATTGGTACTTTATAAACGTATATTACTCCCCCTTTTGAATGCGGGTAAAATAATTTTACAAGACAGAGGTGTAAGTACTTCACTTTGTTATCAACCAATTCAAGGAAACATAAGTATGGATTTTGTAGCAAATTTAGAAGGAAACGCTTTTACTCTTAAAAATGCTCCGGATTATTTGGCAATTGCAGATATTCCCGTAGACACAGCACTCAATAGATTAGCCAAAAGATACGAAAAAAAAGATAACACTATTTTTGAAAATAAACCTTTTTTAGAAAAAGCGCGTACACAATTTTTAAACCCAGAATACCAAAAATACTTCACTCAAAAAAATACACAAATAAAGGTATTGAATGTAAATACAGAAATTGATATAATGAAATCAAATGCTTTAGATTTATTAAAGCAAATAATAAAATAAGTAAATATGTTAATTCAACCATTGGAAATCATCAAAAAGACCGCGAATTTGTACAAAGAAAACTTTAATGTTTTCCTTCAGTATATTCTTCTTTTACTTATCCCAAATGGGACTATAGCCGTACTTCAACCTTTTGTGGCAAAAATAGCGCTAAGCGATACAGCAACAAATTCAATGTTATTTAATGGTTATATGGTTTTAGTGGTAATATCATGGTTTCTAACGTTCTGGATTTCGGCCGGTTTGATTCGTGTTTTGTATGCAAAATACACTGGAAAAGAAGTAAAAGATATCAAAACAGAATTATTAAATGTAAAGCACCTATTACTTCCTGCAATTTTAGCGTCTATTCTTACAGCTATTATAGTTGCTTTAGGAATGGTATTATTCATTATTCCGGGAGTTATCTTTTCTGTTTGGTATATTTTCTCAACTCAAGAAGTTATTATCAACGAAAAGAAAGTTATGGATGCTCTAAAATCTAGCAAAGAATTAGTAACAGGAAGGTGGTTTGCAGTACTTTGGAGACTGTTTGCCACAATTATAGTTTTTAGTATTGCAATGGCAATCGTAACAGGTACCACAGGCGTCATACTTAGCGGCCTAATTTCTGTAATAGGTAAAAACTCAAGTATTTATACAGTAGCTATGATAATAATTAATTTAGTAGTAAGTTTTGTAAGTCTATTATTTGTGCCTCTTACTACCGGAGTTATTGTACTTTTATTTTCTGAACTTCAAAAAACTCCAAAAGTTGCAGAAGTAGCACAAAAACAGTAAAATACAAACAACTTAAGTAGTCAAAATAACTTCCCTACTTAGGGAAGTTATTTATTTTAATATAAATTAACTACATCCATTTACCTTTTAACATCAAAAGGTAACCAAAAATATTAAACGGTTGACAATTTCCTGCCTGCCGGCAGGCTGGTAGGCTAAGACATATATTTAAACTTATTTGATTAACCTTGGTTCTTGAAACGTCATCCTCAGCATAACTTGGGGATCCAGGGTTTATATCAACGTTTCTGGA
Organism: uncultured Gammaproteobacteria bacterium; assembly: GCA_964535435.1. GTDB lineage: Bacteria > Patescibacteriota > Patescibacteriia > Magasanikbacterales > UBA922 > JAKITS01. The sequence continues at coordinate 3,348 of CAZHUL010000031.1, forward strand.
TTCCCAGTCAAGCTTGGAAAGACATAATAAATTAGTCAGGAAATTTCAAGTGTTCGGAGGATTAGAACATTTAGAACAAGCGAAGCGATTCATCAAGTCAAGCGATAGCTTGACGATTCATCAAACGAAGTGATCTATCAAGCGAAGCGATTCATCATTTCTTAATTCTTCAAAAATATGTATCAAGCAATTATTGGAATGGAAGTTCATGTTGAACTAAAAACAAAGAGCAAAATGTTTTGTTCTTGTGAAAATAATCCAGACGAAAATGAACCAAACAAAAATGTCTGCGAAATTTGTCTTGGCCATCCCGGTACACTTCCTACCGCAAACAAAAAAGCAATAGAATGGACTGTAAAAATAGGAAAAGCTTTGAGATGTTCAATTCGTGAAGTTTCAAAATTTGATCGTAAACATTATTTTTACCCAGATCTGCCAAAAGGTTATCAAATTTCTCAATTTGACGAACCAATTGCAGAAAATGGAAAGTTAACCCTTACTTTTGAAATAGAAGAAAATATACGAGACAAAGCAATAATTGAAATAGAAAGAGTTCATTTAGAAGAAGACACCGCAAAATTAACTCACGACAAAGAAGGCAGTACTTTTGCTGATTTTAACCGTGCCAGTGCTCCACTAGTTGAAATTGTATCCAGACCAGATTTCAAAACTCCTGTTGAAGCAAAGAATTATTGCCAAGAATTAAGGTCAATTCTAAGATATTTAGATGTAAGCGATGCAGATATGGAAAAAGGTCATATGCGTTGTGAAGCAAATGTTTCTGTTCAAGAAGCAAGAAAATTTGAAATTGTAGAAGGAGTTGTAAAACCACTAGATGGATATGTTTTAAATCCAAAAGTTGAAGTAAAAAATTTAAATTCTTTTAAAGCCGTAGAAAAAGCACTGGAATTTGAAATTGCCAAGCAAACCAAAATGATAGAAAATGGAGAAACTTGGGAACAACAAACCAAAGGTTGGGACGCAAAAAAACAAGAAACAATTCCACAAAGAAAAAAAGAATCTGCGCACGATTACAGATATTTCCCCGAACCGGATATTCCACCATTTCGTCCACTAGAACTTGCTGGAAAAGTTAGTTTACCGGAATTACCAATAGAAAAAAGACAAAGATTTCATTCTGAATATGGTTTTTCTTATTCTGATTCAAAAATTCTAACAAATGATAAAGAGTGGGCAGACTTTACCGAACGTGTGATGAGTGAGCTTGTAGAATGGCTACATAGTTTACCGGAATCAAAAGAAGAAACAGACGAAATAATAGAAGAAAAAAGAAATAAAATTGCCAGATTGTGTGGCGGTTGGATTACCAGCAAACTAATGGGTGCAATGATTGAAAGAAAAATAAATATAAAAATCTTACACCTTTCTCCAGAAAATTTTGCCGAACTTGTAGCTCTTGTTTATTCTGAGAGAATAAACTCTACAAATGCACTAAAACTTTTGGGAGATATGTTAGACGCTGGAACTGATATTGATCCAACTCAAATTATGGAAGAAAAAGGTTATGGACAAATTAGTGACGAGGCAAAATTAGATGAAATAATAGAAAATGTAATTCAAAGTTATCCAGAACAAGTAGGACAATTTAATCAAGGAAAAGAACCAATTATAAAGTTCCTAATCGGAATGGCAATGAAAGCAACTGAAGGAAGCGCAGACCCAACAGTTTTAGAAAAAATGTTTAGAGAAAAATTAGTTTAAACAAAAATACCGCTCGTTCTAAAAAACGAGCGGTTTTTTATTCCCAACAATCTACTTTACCCTCTGTTAAATGATGCTCCTTAGCCATTTTTTTGATTAGTTTTTTCTCGGCATCATTAAAAAAAATAAAGGCGTAGCAAGAAGCGGCTTCTTCTAATCTTTCAGCTTTTGTAAACTTCCAATCTGGATCAAAGCCTAAAATAATATGACCCTCTTCATGACGAAGTGTAAATTCTTGCAAAAGCGGTGGTAAAGTTTGCATATAAAATGTATTTACTACAATTATTAATTCACCACTTTTCCCACGAATAACCTCGGCAACAGTATGTCTGTCTATTCTATAATCCCCAACAATAGCAGGATCAAACGGAGAATAATAAACATCTATATCCGGTTCAGAAGGTTTAAAACGAATTAATTCATAAGTCCTACAAGCATTGGGACCTATCAATAAAATTAAAATACAGGCTATCACTAACTTTTTCACTTCCTTCTTCTCCTTTGGCAAATTGTTTGAAATGAACACACTCAAAAATTAAGTGTATTTCTACTTTATCATACTTTTATAAAAAACTGTCAAATTTATATTTTTACCTTGTAAAAAAATAAATAATTTATTTTATCCACAGAAAAATTATTGTACTATTTTTTTAAAATTGCTATAATTTAACACAATATGATAAAAAATAATTTTCCACAAGTTAAAGACAAAAATGATAATAACAAAATCACCGATTAGGTGATTTTCTTTTTTTATGAAAAAACTAAAAATAATCCTACAACTAATTAGTAATAAGTTTAATCAATCCACCTAACTAGTGGTATTTTTTTAAAAAATTATGGAAAATTGGAATCTTAAACAACAACTAACAGCCTCGATAAAAGAAAAAGGTGGTTTTGTAAACTGCCATGGACATTTTGATAAAGCTTTTTACATTACAAAAGAAGGACTAAACCAAAGTATGTTGGATATGGAAGTTAAATGGCATATGAGTGATCAAATAAAAAAAGACTCTAATATAGAAGATATTGCACAAAGACTTAGAACTGCGTTAGATATTATGATTTCACAAGGTTCTAAAATTACCTGTACTTTTATAGATGCTTACGATGTTGTTGGACACCGTGCAATTGACGCTGCAAATTTAGTAAAAGAAGAGTATAAAAACAGAATTAAATTATTAATCGCAACACAACCGCTTGGAGGACTTACAAATATGCAAGCAATTCAACTTTACGAAGAAGTAACAGCAAAAGCAGATATTGCAGGCGGGCTTCCTTCCAAAGATAGACCAAATGATGATAGAAATTATGATATGCTGTTTGGAATTGCAAAAAATTTAAACAAACCACTTCATATTCATATTGATCAAGAAAATAACCCGAACGAGAAAGATACAGAAGAAATGATAAAACAAACAATTAAACATGGTTATGAAGGTAGAGTTGTGGCGG
>CAZHUL010000031.1:6565-8583 GCA_964535435.1 uncultured Gammaproteobacteria bacterium
AATAGCAGTTTCTGCTCAAGATAAAAATTATCGTAAAGAACTTTATAAAAAACTTGTTTACGCCGGAATTTCAGTCGTGGTCTGCCCAGCTGCGGCAATGGGTATGCGTCAACTAGATTATTTATCCGCTCCAATTCACAACTCAATCGCAAATGTTCCGGAAATGTTGGAAGCTGGGGTTGTAGTTGGGCTTGGAATAGATAACATCGCAGATTTTTATCAACCTTTTATAACCGGTGATATGTGGGAAGAAATGCGTTTACTCCAAGAAGCTTGTAGATTTTATGACTTTGAGGAACTCGTTAAAATAGCCACCTTAAACGGACAAAAAATACTAAGTTTAACTTAAAGGAACTGTCGCCAAACACCATTTCTACTAAAACTTCTAAAGTTTATTAACGAAAGCGTGTTTGGTGATAGTCCCATAATTAATAAATTTTTATATGGCATCAAAACTTTGGCAATCAACTTCTGTAAAATTACACCCAATGATAGAAAGTTATACGGTTGGAATGGACTTTGAACTAGACAAACGTCTATTACCTTTTGATATTCAAGCTTCTATCGCCCATGCAAAAGCACTCCACAAAATGGAACTTTTAAACGACGAGGAACTGCAAAAATTAATTGTAGGATTAAATGAAATTCTAGATTTGCATCGTGAAGGAACTTTTACAATTACACAGTCCGATGAAGATTGTCATACAGCAATTGAAAACCATTTAGTAAAAAAATATGGTGATTTGGGAAAAAAAATACATACTTGTAGATCTAGAAATGACCAAGTTTTAGTTGCAACAAGACTTTATACAAGAAGAAAACTAAAAATAATTAGCCAAGAAGTTATAAATATACAAAAAGTTTTCTTGGATTATGCAAAAAAATATGAGTTTGTGCCAATGCCCGGTTATACTCACACAAGACGCGCTATGCCATCCAGCGTTGGGCACTGGGCTGCAAGTTATTTAGAAGAATTCATAAATCATCACATGATTTTAGAATCTGCCTACAAATTAAATAACCAAAACCCAATGGGAGCAGCAGCTGGTTTTGGAGTTAGCTTCCCAATAGATAGAGAATATACAACAGAACTTTTGGAGTTTGACAGAACACAAGTAAATTCACTTTATTGTGTAAATAGCCGTGGAACGACAGAAAGTTTTATTTTATCAGTATTAACCCAGATAATGATCACTTTGGGCAGATTAGCCAATGAAATGATTTGGTTTACAACTCCGGAATTTGATTTTTTTGACTTACCTTATGAATTTACAACTGGTTCATCAATAATGCCACAAAAAAGAAATCCGGACATATTTGAAATAGTAAGAAGTAATGTAAATGTAATTGTTGGACTTCAAACCCAAGTAGAAGATATTTGTAAAAACATAATTTCTGGATACAATCGTGATACACAACTTACAAAAGAGCCTATTATAAAAGGAATGGGAATAACTAGACGAAGTTTAGAAGTAGTTTCTATGGTTATGTCTAGAATAACACCAAAAGAAGAAGTTCTAAATAACTCACTTTCACCAGAACTTTTTGCCACAAATGAAGCTTACAAATTAGTTAAAAAAGGAATGCCATTTAGAGACGCTTACCAACATGTAAAAGAAAATTTACACAAATTAGAAGTGCCAGACCCAGTAGAAGCTATAAAAGAAGTAATTTCATTGGGAGGCCCAGGTAATTTAGGATTAGATCTTTATGTGCTTAGCACCCCACTTTAAAATATGATAAAAATACAAAAACCAATTTATGATCCGGAAAAATCTTACACATATAACTTAATAAACGGCCCATTTTTTAGCGAAAAAATTCCCAAAATTTCTGATGTAGAAAAAGAAAAATGGGTTGATTTTCTTGGTTTTAAAGTGCGCTCTAAAATTGGCGTTCCAGCCGGGCCACTCTTAAGTTCAAAATGGATAGCTCTTGCCTCCGACTTAGGTTTTGATATTCTTACTTACAAAACTATTCGAAGTTCTTATTCAGCCGGACATAAAAGTCCAAATATT
>CAZHUL010000032.1:0-3887 GCA_964535435.1 uncultured Gammaproteobacteria bacterium
AACTGAGCTAGGCGTGCTTGTTTAGTTTTTTATCTACTTACGCAATTCATATTACAACGAAACCAACAAAAAGTCAAGAGATATTTATCTGCCAATATATTCCTTTACAGTATCCCAATACAAACTATTATTTTTTTCTATTTTCATCCAATACCACCACTCTACACCCCAAAGATAAGTGCGAGATATACCAATATGAGTAACAAAATCTAAATTCTTTTCTAATCTTTTTATATTCATACTTTTTTCTTGTTCTTCTAAAGACGTAAATCTTGAATCTCCATTGGCAAACCAAGGTTCTGCTTGTAATTCTGATACATAAACACTATCCAAACTTCTACCCCAAAATAAAGCCTTAAACCTATAAAAAACTGGTGGAAAAATCCAATCATAATTAAAATATTTTCCATTCTTTCCGGCAACAACTCTATAAATAGTAGTTCCAAAAATATCACCGGCCTTGATAGTTTTACTCCACGAACTCAATTCTCCACTATCTGTAATTATAATTTTATGAACATTATCTAAACTTTTTACTAAGTTTATTTCTTCTACAACCCATTCCCTATGATAATCTTCACATTCTCCAAACTGAAAATTGATAAAAGGCTCATTTTCAACTTGCCAAATTTCTAAAGCTGGGTGGTCTTTATATCTTTTTACAACTTCTTCTATATAAACAAATAATTTTTCTTTTGTAACCCCTTCTTCAATAACCCAATTTGGGGTATGGCATTCTGGCCAACGTGGAGTTTTTTGCCCAACCACCAAAGTAATTTTTGTGCCACTTTTGTAAGCCTCATCCATTTGCCAGTCAATTTCGCTGAAAGAAAATTTTCCTTTTTCCGATTCTATATAATTCCAAGGTGCTACAATACGAATATATTTTGGGTTTAAATCTTGTAATATCGCTAAATAAACTTCTTTCCAGTCTAAACCCAAATATTCTGCATATACTTTACTAAAACTGACACCGTAATCAACTTGATAAGTTTTACGATTTAAAAAAAATAAAAAAACTGCCAAAATAAAAAAAATAGAGAACAAAATTAATAAAAATATTTTTCTTTTTTTTATTTTATTCATTTAACTATAACAAATGGATATCTTCTATTTCACTTCTCTTACCTTTCAAAACAATGTCTTCTATATGATAGATAGCGTTTTTTGGCGCATCCAAAAATCCTTGCATAGCCGCCTCTGCCAACCAACCGGATTTAACCCACTCAAAAAGCCATTCATTTGTATATCTTGGATCTGCTTGTTCTACTCCAGAACCTATTGCTTGAAGCCAAGCTTTATTAAAATTTTCTTGCGAGCCAATAGAAGGGGCCATAATAATTGGCAAACCCAAACCGGAAAAAAAAGAAAGTTCACTCGGTTTTGTCCACAAAATATCAGTCGTTTTTAATGCTTGATTGAACTTATGAAAATAATCTCCTTTTTTGTCTTCATAAATAATATCCACGTGCCCATTACTTCTATCATCTAAACGATATTCTTTTATAGCTTCTTTAAAAAAAGAATAAACATCTTTGCGAACACCTGCCACTAAATTTAGTTTAATCTCGCCACGCATTAGATGTAAACGCAAACTTTCCATAATAGTCACGCCCAGCTCACGCTGAGCTCCAGCGCCACCAACAGCAAAAGTAATTGTAATTGGTTCTTTCTTTTTACATTCAACACATTTTTCTTTACCAAGATAATGATTTATTGTTGAGTGATATTTTTTGCGATAATTTTCTAAAGGATCGAGACGAATCAACCTTGATCTTAAATTATCCTTTAAAATTGGCCAATCTGGCCCACCTAAATTTTCTTCTGGTAATGGAAAACCGGTAACATACAAATTTTCAGACCTAACACCATAAAGTCTAAGCCTTTCTTTTACTCTTTTGTTTGGAACCAAATAATTAATACGACTTTTTCTAGGATCAAGTGGGGCCCAAGCACGAGAAACATCTGCGTCTGTACAAATACAATAAATATCTCCTTTAAATCTATGCTCCTCTGCAAAAAAAGCAGGGATAAAAAAGGATGTAATAAGTGGTAATTTTTTTTCGTTTAATCTGTTTATTAAATCCATTCCCCAACCCTTGTCAATCAATTTATACATTTGACGCACTTGTATAGTTGGATCAGATAAGTCTCTCATTGGATAAAAAGGTTCGATTCTTTGAAAATAATCTAAAACACCAAAGATATAATCCCCAATGAGTGGAAGATGTTTCATCCTAGAAATAACGTCATACACTCTTGTACTTTCTTCCCATTTTTTCATATCAGACTTCGGTATACCTTTATACACGTTTGCATTTAGTATCTCTCCATAAGCAAGATGCCCCAAAGGACACGCGGCTCTTTGGTGACCATAACCCATATCCACAGATATTACATGGGCTTTGCTATATACTTTTGATTCTTCTAACATAATAAAATTATTTTATTATATTATACCACAAAAAATAATAACCCCACTTTTTAGCGAGATTATTTTATAATTTTAAAAGGGTTTCTTTTACTAAATTGATTCTTTAATTCTTCTTCATCTTTAAAAGCCTCTTTTAAAACTTCCTTGGCAGCTTCTTTGATTTTATACGTGCATTCTTTACAAACTATAAATTTAACTTCTGCAGCTTCAACCAATGAGTCTATATCCTCCAATTTAAGATCATGCTCAATTTCATTAAAGAAAAAATTACCACAATATGCACAAAATTTTATATAAAGAACGCTTTTCTTACTCACTTTCCCCTCCTTTATTTTTTACTCTTTTGTCTGGAAAGTATTTCCGACTATTTGAGTTTATTGAAAAATAAATAGAATACACATAGTATATAAAGAAAGCTATAAATAATGCAATTTTTACAAACAAAAAAATGATTTTTAATTACAATAAAAAATTACCAATAACCAACATTTTTGAACTAAATTTTTAAGTTTTACACCTTAAATTTAAAAGAAGAATATTTATTTACTTTTATCGCAAGAACAAAGGCCAATAAACCACTTAGAACCAATCCAACCCCAACTAACATACCAAACAAATCTGGGTACATAAATATCAATATACCAACTAAAACAGACAAAATTCCTTGCAAAATCAAACCCCAAACTATGTGTTTAATAAACTTTAAAACAATTTCTAATTTTTTCATATTTAAAAAATTAATTAATAATAAGTACATTATAACACATTTTTAACTTAGTTGGGACTGTCGTCAAGCACCATTTCTACTAAAATTCCTAAATTTTGGCTACTACTTCAAGAAAAAATATATCCGATGCTCTGCATGGAAAATATTTTTTCTTTTCGTCTCGCTCAAAATTTAAAAATTTTACTAACGAAAGCGTATTTGGTGACAGTTTTTAGTTATTTAATTAATTAATTTTTTAAATCTTTCAAAATCACTTGTCACAAAATAAGCTCGCAAATCATACAGACCAGCTTTACTGTGTTCCTCCCCATTTTTAATTCCTCTTGCAACAAAATAACCAGAATCCTTAACTAGTTGTTTGTTACTGTCGTTATATTCTCCAAAAGGATAAGCAAAACTTATAACTTCAACATCTAATCTACTTTCTATTTCATCTTTGCTTCCTTTTATTTCTTTTTCCAATAATTTTTTATCTACTATTTTGTTCAAAAATGGATGCAAATTGCTATGACTTCCAACCTCCATTCCCGCATCCACCATTTCTGCAAGTTGCGTCCAATTTATATAATTTACATTTCTATCCATAGCATTAGTAAACACAAAAAAAGTAGCCGTCTGATTATAATTTTTTAAAATTGGAAACGCACTTTCATATTGATTTACAACACCATCATCAAAATTAATTATAACCGGATTTTGTGGTAAATCTTTTTTCCCTTCGAAATA
>CAZHUL010000032.1:3897-8377 GCA_964535435.1 uncultured Gammaproteobacteria bacterium
ATAAATCCCTCATCAAAATAGTTTTGAATCCATTCTCACTTAAGTATTTCATTTGCTTATCAAAATTTTCAACAGAAACAACATATTGTTTATCTTGAACAGACTCGCCTAATTTAAAATCTCGAATATTATGATAAATCAAAATAGGAACAGTTATTTTTTCTTTAACTTCATATTCTTTTCGTAAAATAACATTATTTTCCACACCATCATCTATACTATTTTTTGTACTTTTATTAAAAATAAAAAATACTAAAATTATTACGATGACTAAAGGAATTATTAACAAAAATATTTTTTTCATATAAATCTATAAGACTACCACCAAATGAATAGCTTTATTTTATTATAAAAAATGCTTTATACAAAAAAACTAATAAAATTAACCAAAATTAAGTAAGGCGACCATTACTCCTACCCCAACTACAAAAAAGATAAATTGTATTATTGATTTTTTAACATTAACTTCTTTGTGCAATTCTGGAATTAAGTCTGCTCCAGCCACATAAATGAAAGCTCCAGCTGCAAAAGGAATTACAAAAGCATTAAAACCATCTATATACGCACTGAAAACTAACACAAAAACAAGTCCAACAAAAGCCGAAAGAGCGGTTAAAAAATTATAAAAAAGAGCTTTCTTTCTAGAAAAACCACCATGCATAAGAACACCAAAATCACTAATCTCCTGTGGGATTTCATGCAAAAATACTGCAACAGTAGTAGCTATTCCAAGTGGAATACTTACTGTATAACTAGCTCCAATAATTAACCCATCAATCATATTATGAACAACGTCTCCGTACAAATTCATTATCGCAAAAGTACCAACACCCTCTTTACAGGTTATATTATGACAATGGTGCCAGTGGACAACCTTTTCTATTAAAAACCATATTGCAACCCCAGAAACAGCACACAGAGAGACGCTTAAAGTAAAACCCCCAGCAGATTCTACAGCCTCGGGTAACAAATGAATAAAAGCATCACCAAAAAGAGTTCCTGCAGAAAAGCTAACAAAAAGAGATAGGAAATTTTTTAACCTCTCAACCTTAATTGAAAGTGTAAAAATACCGATAAGTGATACAACACTTACTAAAAATATACTTAAAATTGCATAGAACAAAACTCCTGACATAAATTAATTTATTTAAGATTTAACCACTTTTTTGCCTCACTATAACCAGTAAACCAAGAAATTTTATTTTTAGTTAAAAAATAAGCTACTAAATGTAATGTCAATTCTAATGGTTGCACCTGACTCTCTGGATCTCCTACAATAGAAATCCTTTTAATTTGTTTATTTGAAGCTAAATTTTTCCAAATTTTTTTAGACCCAGAAGACACAGTGGCTTTAACGCCCATAGGTGTTAAATCCATCAAAATATTAAATCCTATTTCTGGCTTTTTATATAAAATAGCTAATATTTTATCACGGATTAATTCTGTTTTTCTGGTATTTTCCCTTTCTTTTTCACTGGTTTTTAAAAAGGTTATTTTAATTATATGTGGTTTAATCACGATAATTTTAAAAAGTTTTTTTATTTCTTTATCTGTTTTCATAGTTTAGTAAATTTAATAACAACTAAATGATACAACAGCTAGTCTAAAGTTTCAATTTTAAAACAATAAAACATCTTTTTTGAAGATGTTTTATTGTTTGCAGGAGCTGAGGGAATCGAACCCCCGACCATGGTTTTGGAGACCATTGTTATACCACTTAACTAAGCTCCCTTTAGAACCTATTTATAACCTTTTTCCTAAGGAAAAGACTATAAACAGGCTCTTAATAATTACTCTAACACAAAATTAGGATAATTATTTATTTTGTTTCTTTATGAAGTGTGTGGACTTTATCAAATTTACAGTGTTTTTTAATTTCTAGACGTTCTTTTAATGTCTTTTTATTTTTTCTACTGTAATAGTTGATGTGTTTACAATTTGTACACTCCAATTTTATCATGTTGTCTTGTGACATACTTTTTCTATAATTAAATTATGAGCCGACAACCAGAGTTGAACTGGTGACCTCATCCTTACCATGGATGCGCTCTACCAACTGAGCTATGTCGGCATGCGCAGTTAGGTGGACTATCCCAAAATATTATTTCGTTAGCTAAATTTCTAAATTTTGAGCGAGACGAAAAGAAAAAAATTTTTTTATGTTATAGTATAATAAAAGTTTTTTATTGAAGTCGTAGCCAAAATTTAAAGATTTAGATAGAAATCATATTTAGGGATAGTCCATATCGAACCTCTATACTATACTTCAAAATGCCTTGCTTGTCAATGGATAATCTATTTTTGACAATTTTTACAAAAATGCGTTCCCCTACTTGTAACTATTTTTTTAAAAATTACACCACCACACATGTTTAAACACTCTTTTTCTGCCCGCCCATAAACTCTCAGATATTTAACATATCCGCCTTTTTTACCCTCGGCCGTTAAATAATCTCTAAATGTAGTTCCTCCTTTTTCCACAGCTTTTTTTAGTATAATTTTAGTTCCTTCAAATAGTAATTCCTTTTCTTTTTCTGTTAAAGAATAAACTTTTCTTTCCGGTAAAACAAAAGCAAAAAAACATACTTCATCAGCATAAATATTTCCAATTCCAGATATATACTTTTGATTTAATAAAAAGGATTTTAAAGAAACTTTTTTGTTTTCTAATTCTTTTTTAAATTTTTTGTATGTAAATTCTTTTTTTGTTGGGTCAATTCCAAACTTATCCACATATTTGTCCTTTTCTGTCCTTGAAACAAGGGAAGTTCTACTAAATTTACGTATGCTATTAAAAAATAAAGAAGAACCGTCGGAAAATTTAAAAACAACACAAGTAAATTTATTTGGAACATTTAAAGCATTGTCGATAGGATGCCCGCCAGCAATAAAATTAGACCCTTTTTGATAAACCAGCTGTCCAGTCATTCTTAAGTGAATCAATAAAAAACTATCCTCATTTACCCGAAAAATTAAAGCTTTTCCAACACGCTCTATAGATTCTAATTTACTATTCAATAATCCTTTAACAAACTCTTTTTCGTTTACTACCACCCTATTATCAAGGATATCTAAACTTAAAATGTCTTTACCTAAAACATTTTTTTCTAGTTGTCTTTTAATTGTTTCTACTTCTGGTAATTCTGGCATAGTAATAAGAATATACACTTTTTTAATATTTTTTTCAATACTACTTTGATACAAAAAAGCCTTTGTACTATAATTAAAAGATATGATTGAAACTTTGAGAAAATTAAAACGACCAAAATACGAAACTTTTAATAAGATTCAAATTATTAAGAAAAATATTCTTGGTAATCTTGAGTATTTACAAGGTTTACAAAAAAATGCAGAAATTATTCCGGTCTTAAAAAGTAATGCTTATGGACATGGGTTAAAAGAAATGTGTCAAATTTTAAATAAAACAAGAGTAAAAATGGTTGCAGTAGATTCATTTCCCGAAGCTCAAATAGTTTATAAATTTTCCACCAAAAAAGTATTAATAATTGGTGAAATGCCAAAAGATGTTTATAAATATTGTGATTTAAAAAGAACTGAATTTTGTATTTATAATTTAGAAACTTTTAAACACTTAGTAAAACTTAATAAAAAAATAAAAATTCACCTATTTGTAAACTCTGGGATGAACCGAGAAGGAATTCAAAATTTAGAATTATTTTTAAAAAATATTGAAAAGTATTTAAAAAAAGTTGAAATAACTGGGTTATGTTCACATTTTGCTTCTGCAGATGAAGAATCAAAACTCAACAAAGAACAAGAAGAAAAATTTCTAAAAGATTTGGATATTTTAAAATCCAAAAATATAAATCCAAAATGGGTTCACTTGGGAAACTCAGCCGGAACTTTCATTTTAAAAAATGAAATATTTACAGCTTTTAGAGTTGGAATTTCACTTTATGGTTACAATGTTTTTCCAAAAAATCACATAAATTTTATAAAATCAAAGAAACTAAAACCAGCACTCCGATTAACATCCAAAATTACCTCTATTCAAAAAATTAAAGCTGGTGAAAAAGTTTCCTACAATGAAAAATTTACAGCTGAAAAAAATACAAATATAGCAACAATTCCATTTGGTTATTATGAAGGTTTAGATAGGAGACTTTCCAACAATGCAGAATTTTTAGTCAAATCTTTAAATGGTGATTTTTATGCACCAATTGCAGGACGAGTTTGTATGAATTTAGTTTCAATTGATTGTGGAAATAAAAAAATAAAAATTGGTGAAGAAATAGAAATAATATCCCCAAATAAAAATACAGAAAATTCTGTTAAAAATTTAGCAAAAAAAATAGGTACGATTCCCTATGAAGTTTTGGTAAAACTACAAGGAAACACAAGAAGAGAGGTTGTTTAAAAAAATAATTATCAATCAAAAAAAAGGCGTTAAGCGCCTTTTTTTATTTTATTTTCCTTTTTTACTCAATCCTCACCCCACTCTCATACAATTCTGTATATT
>CAZHUL010000033.1:0-8337 GCA_964535435.1 uncultured Gammaproteobacteria bacterium
TCTTTTACAGCTTTCCAAGGGTCTTGAACTAAACGCTTAATTGAAAGATAAATTTTTGATTTATTCAAGTCAATAATTTGAGCTTTTACCTTCTGACCAACTTTTAGGACATCTCTTGGGTGTTCAATTCTTTGCCATACGATTTCTGAAATGTGTACCAAACCTTCCAAACCTTCACCAAACTTGATAAATGCACCAAATGATGTTAAAGCACTAACTTCTCCATCTACAGTATCACCAACTTTGTAAGATTCAAGAACAGCTTTTTGGTCATCTTCCCAAATAGCTTTTTCAGAAACAATAAGTTTTTCATCTTTTTGATCAACGTCAATTACTTTAACTTGTAAAGTTTTTCCAATTAGTGCTTTTAAGTGCTCTAAAATACGCTCTTTATCTCCACCAGGAACACGAGGATAATTTTCCGGACTCAATTGAGAAACAGGTAAAAACGATACTAACGCGTCAACTTGGACCATAAGTCCGCCTTTGTTTGCTTGTAAAATTTTTGCAGGAACAGCCAAACCACTATCAACCAAACCTTTCATCTTTGTCCAAACCTGTTCATAACCGGCAATACGGAAAGACAATTCAACCTCTCCACTTTCGTTTTCCAATTCAACAACTACAGCTTCAATCTCATTTCCAACTTTTAAATTTGCATATACATCTGATTCTGAAAATAATTCTTTTCCACGAACAACTCCGGTAGTTACTCCATTTACATCTATACGAACTGCACCATTATCAATAGAAAGAATTCTTCCTTTTACAATATCTCCAACTGCAGGGACATTTGAAAAATAATTGTTTAACAACTCTTCAAAATTTCCTCCCTTTTTTGTCTTAGCTTTATCAGCCATACTAATTAATAAATAAATTTAACCCGTTCAAGAAAACTTTAAAGCTTTCTTAACCAAGCTGCCCTAAATAGGACAAAATTAAGTGTGCTAACTATATCATAATGCTTTAAAAAAATCAAGCCCCACGAACACAGATTGTGTACAAACAATTTCAAACAATACTTGCACAGACTAATAATCTAAGATACAATATGAAAGCAATTATTAAACGACTATAAATCGCTTTGTGCCTTTCTGACTTTCAACTTTATAAAATTTATGGATTTTAGACTTAACTCTTAGACCTTAATCCTTATTTCTTAACTTAAAATATGCATATATCTTGGCTCGGCAATACGGCTATCAAAATACAAACCAAACCAAAAGAAGATGATGTTTCTATTGTTATAGATCCATACAAACAAAATGTAGGAAATTTTCCAAAAAATCTAGCACCAGATATTGCTGTATACACCAATGGAGAAGAAAATTCTATTACAGTTGGTGATACTTTTAAACTTACCTCTCCGGGAGAAATTGAAATTAAAAATGTACTTATTTCCGCTGTTCAAGGTAATTCAGAAGAGCAAACGATGGTTCGTATAGATACAGAAGGTATGAGTTTATGTCATCTAGGAAAAGTAAAAAAACAGTTAAATGATATTCAGTTAGATATTTTATCTGGTGTGGACATTCTTCTTATTCCTATTGGTGGAGGAGATGGAATGTATAACGCTCAAGAAGCTATCAAAGTTATAAACGATATAGAACCTAAAATTATAATACCTATCGGACAAAAAAGTGAAAACGATCCAAATGCAGACGATGTAGAAAAATTTATAAAAGAACTTGGATTAACACCAAAAACAACAGATAAAAAAGTAATTATTAAACAAAAAGACTTACCACAAGAAGAAACAGAAGTCTACGTACTAATCAAAGAATAATATGTCGGGTGCAAACAAATCTACAGACAAAAAAGTAGATTCAATGCCGGGAATGATAGTTGGACACCTTACAAAAGAAAAAATCCAAAATGAAGATTCAGAAAAAGTAATTAGAAAGAAAAAAATTATCCTTTGGACATCAGTAATTCTGATAAGCGGTGTTATACTAATGATGTGGATATTAAACATTAATACACTTTTTTTTGATGTTGACTTCAAAGAAAAAACAGAAAAAGATATGTTTGATACAGCAAAAAATGAGTTTGACACAACAATGGACGAATTCTTATTAAAAGATGAAACTGGCGAAAATAAAAAAATAATAACCGAAATAGAAAAAGTTTTAGAGCAGTTTGCGAGTAGCACAAAGCAGTCGCCAACTAGTTCTCAAGAAAATTTAGAATAAAAAATTATGTCTAAAACACAAGAAGAGTTAGGAGCAAAACGACAAAATGTAAAATCCATTTTGCTTACAGAAGAAATGGAAACATCTTATCTTAAGTATGCAATGAGTGTAATTGTTTCTCGTGCCTTGCCCGATGTTCGTGATGGTCTTAAACCGGTTCACAGAAGAATTTTATATGCAATGTGGGGAATTGGTTTAAAGCATAATGCAAGATTTAGAAAATCAGCTCACGTAGTTGGAGAAGTAATGGCAAAGTATCACCCTCACGGAGACTCTGCTATCTACGATTCTATGGTTCGTATGGCGCAAGACTTTAGTATGCGTTATCAATTGGTAAACGGACAAGGAAACTTTGGTTCATTAGATGGTGACTCTGCGGCTGCTATGCGTTATACCGAGGCAAAACTTCAAGCTATCGCAGAAGAACTTCTTTTTGATATTGAAAAAGACACAGTAGACTTTATTCCAACTTACGACGGATCTCATAAAGAACCTCGTGTTTTACCATCTAAACTTCCAAACCTACTTTTAACAGGAAGTATGGGAATTGCAGTAGGAATGGCTACAAATATTCCACCGCATAATCTAACAGAACTTTGCGATGGAATAGCTTATTTAATAGACGATCCGGAAGCAACAATAGAAGACTTAAACAAAATTATCAAAGGGCCTGACTTTCCTACCGGAGGAATTATTTATGATAAAACAGACATTGCAACAGCATATGCCACAGGAAAAGGTGGTGTTGTAATGCGCGCAAAAACAGATATAGAAGAAAAAAAGGCCGGATACCATCAAATTATTGTTCGAGAAATCCCATACCAAGTAAATAAAGCTAAGCTAATTGAAAAAATCGCAAATTTAGTCCAAGAAAAAAAAATAGAAGACATTAAAGATTTACGAGATGAATCATCAAATAAAGATGGCGTTAGAATTGTGATTGAACTTAAAAAAGATGCTTTCCCAAAGAAAATTTTAAATAAACTATACAAACTTACAGACTTACAAACAAAATTCCATTTCAACATGCTTGCTCTTGTAGATGGCATTCAACCAAGAATTTTGAATTTAAAAACAATTTTAGAAGAATATATAAAACACAGGCAAGTTGTAATAATTCGTAGAACTGAATTTGATTTGGCCAAAGCAAAAGCAAGGGCTCACATTTTAGAAGGTTTAAAAATAGCTTTAGACAAAATAGACGAAGTAATTAAAATAATTAAAAAATCCAAAAACAAAGAAGAAGCCAAAATAAATTTAATGAAAACATTCAAATTTAGTGAACTTCAAACAATTGCTATTTTAGATATGCGTTTGCAACAATTAGCAAACTTGGAACGCCAAAAGATTGAAGACGAATTAAAAGAAAAAATGTTAATTATTACAGAACTAGAAAGCATTTTAAATAGTCCTAAAAAAATCTTAGGTGTTATCAAACAAGAAATATCAGAAATAAAAGAAAAATTTGGTGATGAAAGAAGAACAAAAATTGTAGCTCATGGTGTAAAAGACTTTAGAATTGAAGATTTAATTCCAAATGAACCAACGCTTATTATTGCCACCCGTGATGGCTATATAAAAAGAGTTGACCCAGATTCCTTTAAAACTCAAGGTCGTGGAGGAAAAGG
This sequence comes from uncultured Gammaproteobacteria bacterium, assembly GCA_964535435.1. Lineage (GTDB taxonomy): Bacteria > Patescibacteriota > Patescibacteriia > Magasanikbacterales > UBA922 > JAKITS01. The sequence goes on from CAZHUL010000033.1 coordinate 3,821, forward strand.
AGTAATAGGATTAGCAACAAAAGAAGAAGACGTGGTAGAACATTTAATTTCTACACATACTCACGACAGGTTGCTTATTTTTACCAGCAAAGGACAAGTTTTTCAACTTTTTGCACATGAAATTCCACAAACAACCAGAACTTCCAGAGGAAATGCAATGGTAAACTTTTTGCAACTATCTCCTCGCGACACAGTAACTTCTATTCTTTCAATGGATGATATCAACAAATACAAATACCTAATAATGACAACAACTGGCGGGACAGCGAAAAAGATTAAAATAAAAGATTTTGAAAATGTCAGAAAATCAGGTCTAATTGCAATAAACCTAAAAGATAACGATAAATTGGAGTGGGTTAGGCCTTCAAATGGAGATGACGATGTTGTGATTGTAACTAGAAAAGGACAGGCAATAAGATTTAAAGAAAAAGACTTAAGACCAATGGGAAGAGCTGCTTCCGGTGTCCGAGGAATAAGACTAAAGAAAGATGACGAAGCCGTAGGAATGAATGTTGTGACACTAGAATCAATAGAAGAAAGCGATGCACAACTTTTAGTAATTTCTGAACTTGGCAGAGGAAAAAAGACTGCCCTAAAATACTATAAAGTTCAAAAAAGAGGTGGAAGTGGAATAAAAACAATGGCAATTACCCAAAGAACAGGATTAATTGTCAAAGCAAGTGTAATAAGAAAAAGTGAAAATAATGATTTATTATTAATTACCGTAAAAGGACAAATCATTCGTATTCCACTAAAAAGTGTTTCTACACTTGGCAGAGCAACACAAGGAGTAAGAATTATGAAATTCAAAGCAGTTGGCGACACTGTTGCAAGTATGGCGCTATTAGAAAAAACAAATCCAAAAGAAAATTTAACTTTACCTCTTGAGGTAAAAATAGAAGAAGTTAAAAAGTGATGAATCGCTTACGCTTGATGAATCGAAAAGCTTAGCTTTTCTTGATGAATCGCTTCGCCTGGATGGGAAAGTTCTAACTGTTCTATCGCTTCGCTTGTTCTAAATGTTCTATTTATCCTTACTTAATCTGCCTAATCTGCCTAATTTGCTATTCTCCCACGTCATCCTGAACGAAGCCGAAGGATCTCGTCTTAGAGTTTCACCAAATCAAACAAAAAAGAGCTCTGAAAAGCTCTTTTTTGTTTTTTTACTTAACTACAAAGTAGTTTTGGATCTATCTTTGTCTGTCATCCTCAGCTTGACTGGGGATCCAGAGTTTATATCACAATGTAATTATTAAAGTTTATATATTTTTATATAAATATAGTTTTAATTTAACTTCCCTAGATTTTTGATCGGGGTCGGGAATGACAAATTTTTTGTATCATGTTATTTTTATCATGTCTCATGTTTTTATGCCGCCATTCTATCACTATCATCAGTCGGCATATCTGCCATTAATGCTCTTAGTCTTGCCATTGTTGCTTCAGTTTATTCTTTTATTTTTTGTTGCTTTGTTGCCATCTCTGCTTTCAATGCAATTCTATCCATATCTTTCTGTCTTTTTGCAGCTTCTTCTGCCTCCATTTGAGCTAATTCTGGGCCGGTAACTTCTGTAAATGCCATATTTTTATCTACTTAAAAGTTTTAATGCTTCGCGAAGTAATGCTTCGCTGTCTTTATTTGGATCTTTTATTTTCTTTGCTGCATTACGTGCTTCGGCTTTGGAATATCCAAGCGAAACAAGTCCGTCTATAACATCTACCAAAATTCCACTGTCGCTCTCTACTTCTCCAGAATCTACCATTTTTTCTATTTTGCTTTTTAATTCCACTATCATTCTTTCTGCTGTCTTTTTCCCTATTCCACTTACCTGAGTTAAATAACTTACATCCTTGCGAGCCACAGCCGAACAAATTTCTTCTATACTTCCAAGTGTAAGAATGTGCAAACCACTTTTTGGCCCAACCCCAGAGACTGATATCAAAAGTTCAAAAAAATTCTTCTGTTCTATACTTTCAAAACCATACAAATCCAACACATTTTCTGCAACTTTTAAAAATGTAAATAATTCTACTTTATCACCAACTTTTTTTTGAATTAAAAAAGTAGGAACAACCCTAACTTCATATCCGACTCCTTCTTCGACAAGAACAATAAAAGCCAAATTAGTCTTACCAATTATTTTTCCACTTAAAAATGCAATCATATAGACATATTGTATCCCACATCCCTCTTTTGGTCAAAAATAAAAGAGTAGGCAAAAAACACTACTCTTTTTAATTATCATTCATTTTTGAACAAACAGCGGAAAACAATTGAATATTGTTGATTTCACCACTAAAAAATTCAAATGACAAGCAAGTTTTGACAACAAGAAATGAAATTTCTTCTTTCCCAGAAAAACCGAAAGTTTTTGCATACTTTTGCAAAGTTTCAATCCACAAAGTATGCAAATCCCCCTGTTCTTCTAAAGAATAACCAATTTGGTAAGCCTCTCGAAGAATATCTTTCCTTTCTTCATTCATTCTTATTTTCTCCATTTTAAGGTTAGTACATTTAACCATAAAACTAATTAAAAGTCAATAGTAAACCCTATAAATCCGCTGTTTCAACAAATTTATTATATAAACTCAAATTTCTTTTCTGCAAAATTTCACCAATTTTTAATTTTAATAATTCCCTTTCTTCTTCATCTTTTGCAGAAATATTCAACTCACTAACTAAAAAATAGCTTATCAAATTTTCATCTGGTGGAAGCATCCTATTTGTAGTTAAATTAGCATAAAATTTATTTACTACTAAACTATCAGCGCTACCAGATTTTACAGCTTCAAAAAAATTATGTAATGGTGTTTTCAATTCACTTTCAAATCTTTGAGTCATTTTTCTTTTTACTAACATTTCCAAATGATTTTTCAATTTTTCATCTAAAACACCTTTTTTCTTTTCTTTTAACCCCGCCTCAGACCTATCCTCTGAAAGACCTTGCCAAAACTCTACCAAACCACCATCTCTATTGAACTCACCTCCCTTTAAACTACTAAAATATGGGTCTACAACATCTTTATTATTAAGAGCCATTCCAAAATCTATAATAAAAACCTCTCCATTTTTGTCAAACATTATATTTCTTTCATGTAAATCCCGATGGTAAATTCCAGATTTATTTAATAAATCAATAGTTTTTTTTATTTTAGAAAAAAAATCTTTTGGCAACTGGAAATCAACTCCTTCTCCTGCTTTTCCCTTACCAATTCCAAAAAAATCTGCTACTTTTGCTATATTTTCCCTATCTAAAAGTCTATTTTCTGTGTTTGCTACACTAGGCTTAACAAACCCAAGTGCAACCTGAACTTCATAAGCCAATCCTTTAAAAGAAAGATTTTCTAATTTTAAATCTTCTCTTTCTTTAAGTTTTGAATGTCTTTTAATGACCTCCTCAAACAATATAGTGTTCAAATCTTTACCCTCAATTGCATCCATAACAATCACACTTATACTTCCACCTTCTCTAGCTGGCACACCATAAGTAGACAAAGCATCCACCATTTCTGAATCTAAATTAGTCAAATTATAATTTACATGCGCTTTTGGAATTTTTGCATATTCTATTTCTGGGTTATTTTCAATAGCGATGTCCAAAACATTTCTAGCCTCAGACATGACATCAAATTCATTACTTACTTCTGCAACAGAATTTACCTTAAATAATTTAGAAACAAGCGGTTGCCCTTCAAACTTTGGGTTAATTTTTTTAATTTCTTGGTCTAAACCTTCTCCTTTTACTTTTACAATTATACCGTTATTTCCTTCATTTATTTTTATCCCTTCTTTTAAAGCTTTAATCAATAATTCTCTTAAAATAGTCTCTTTTGCTTCTTTTGATTCTTGCTGAAGTTCTGTAATTCTCTCATTATTCCTCTGTTCTACCATATTTTTGTGATATTTTAAATTAATTTAACCATAAAGTAATACTGTTTATAATACACTATACCCAAATCCCTTGACAAATAGCGGTTTTTATGTTTTAATTAAGTCTGTTCTAATAGGTTTTAGAACAGTTCGGTTTTATGACTTCACAATTTCATCATAATTATGATGAAATGGAGGAAAATTGAGTAAAAGAATTCAAGTTCCCTCAATCTTCTCTTTTTCTGATTCTTGTCCCCCCCGTCCAACAACTAAAGGGAAAAAGACCAGAAGTTGTTGGAGGCACGCTTCGAAAAGAAGCGAAAGGAGGCAGACAAAAAGAAGACTGAGAAACGCCGATCCTTTGGATTGGCACAACATTTAGGAGTAAAAAAAATGACTATTAAAATCATCACCGCCAGTTTGGAAATAAAAACAGAGGTGGTGGCAGATCATAAATTAAACTCTTTACACGCACTTCTAAGTGCAAATGTTCATCGAGAGTTTGCAACTAATAGTTGGTTACTCTTTGAACTGGACGGAGTAAAACTCTATCTGTCTATTATTGGGAATAGACAAAAATTAGAAAATAACTTTGTGTCTGAATTCTTTTTGAGTATTATCACTCGAGAACTTGTAATAAATCTTG
>CAZHUL010000034.1:0-8263 GCA_964535435.1 uncultured Gammaproteobacteria bacterium
AGTGAATTAACAATTTTACAAAAACAACAAATAGGAAAAGACGGAAAACACATTAAACTAACAGTAAAACACAGAACACAGAGAATTTTTAAAGTTGTTGGTTGGAATTTGTGTGGAGGAAAAGAAAAAGATTGGTGTCAAATTTTACGAATTGGTGATAAAATAGACATAGTTTTTGAACTTAGTGTCAACGAATGGAACGGTTCAAGAGAATTACAAAGAACAATAATTGATATTAAAAAAATATGAGATTAAAAATTTATTCAGATGGCGGAGCCAGAGGAAATCCAGGCCCATCCGCAACAGGAGTTGTAATAAAAGATAAGGACGACAAAATTGTTGCTGAATTTGGCGAATATCTTGGAAATCAAACAAATAATTTTGCCGAATACACTGCTTTTATTCAAGCACTCAAGAAAGCTAAAACTCTTGGTGCCACAGAAGTGGAATCATTTGTAGACAGTCAACTTTTAGAAAAACAAATGAAAAGAGAATGGAAAATAAAAGAACCTACACTCCAAAAACTTTTTATAGAAGCTTGGAACACAATGCAAGAATTTAAAAAAGTAGAAATAAAACACATCCGCAGAGAATACAACAAAGAAGCCGACGCTTGGGTAAACAAAACTCTTGATCAACAATAAAAAATGATGAATCGCTTACGCTCGTTCTAATTGTTCTATCGCTTCGCTCGTTCTAAATGTTCTTACTTAATCTGCCCAATCTGCTTAGTCTGCTATTCTCTCACGTCATCCTGAGCGAAATGGAGTAAAGCGGAATGGAGTCGAACGAATCTCTAGAAAGAATCACAAGAACGTTGAATATTCAAGGTTATGATGTTCTAAAATCGAGATCCATTCGACTTCACTTCGTTTAGCTCAGGATGACGTAAGAGAAATTGTCATTCCCGGCTTGACCGGGAATCCAGAGTCTCTAAACTAAAACTATGTTTATATAAAAATATATAAACTTTAATAAATAAAAAGTGACACAAACCCTGGATCCCCAGTCAAGCTGAGGATGACAGAAAAATAAGTTTCTTAACTTTTGACTTTATGGACTTTATAAACTTTTTGACCAACACAAAACATCATGAGACATGATACAAATACAAAAGAACAATCAAAATTTTGATTGTTCTTTTGTATTAAAAAAGATGTAGGAAAGCCTACATCTTATATTTTAATTTACAGAAGTTTTTAGTTTTTCTTTTCTAAACTCTTCCATAAAATCTACCAAATCTGAATCTAATTCTTGATGCATATAATAAAAAATTACATCAAATTCTTTGTCGCCATAATTATGTTCTTTGTATAAAAACCATAAAGAAAACATAGTAGTTTCATATTCTAAACCAGTTCTAAACTCTTCATAATCTTCTTCGCTCATAGATTCGTCTATTATCAAATTTGTATGCCCCATTTTATGGTGCCCAATCTCATGATAAAAAACAAACCATTGAAACTCTTTTGGAAACTGTTTCAAATAATCTACATTTAAATAAATAATCGGGATAACTCCCTCCCAATTAAAACCACAACCAGCTTGTGTAACATGACTATCAATAAATAAAATCTTTACACCATCAGAATTAAAATATTCTTCTCTTGGTAAATCTATTTTATAAGTTAATTCATAAATTACCGAACTAATTACCGGCACTTTTACATTGTAAACGGTGGTACAACCAGTTAAAAAGAACAAAAGAAAAACAAATACTGTCTTTTTCATTTCAAACCTCCTTTATATTCACTTAACAGTATTACCTATTTTTTGTCAATTGAGGTTGACAAAATGATTAAATTAAGGTATTATTTAGTGGTTCTTTCAAACAACTCAAATAAAAATAAGGAGAAGAAATGGAAGAAACTACGGTTAGACCTACTCTACTTATCGAAAGAATATCGAACATTTTAAGTTCATTCTCAAAGACTGAAGATAAACTAAATAAAATTCAAACACTTTTAGGACGCCCAGTAAACTTATCTGTTCAGACCATAATGTTTTCAACTCTTCTTTTAACAGCCCTGAATAAAAACCCAAACCTCTTACTTAAATTTTTAGAGATGTATACCCAAAGTATTTTAGAAGGTAAAGAAAGAGAATTTGAGTACTGGTTTAATAATGAAGCCTGCAAATAATAAGTAACCCCGCGCAAATGCGTAGGGTTTTTTAATTGACAAAAACACTTTTTTTAGTTAATATAACAACATTCGTTCGTTTGCAAACAACATGGAGGAAGAAATGGAAAAACCCCAAATTCTTTTAGCACTTAGCGCAAAAGATAAAGAAAGTGAACCAGTAAGCCAAACAATAATTTTTACCGGAGATCACAAAATTTTTGCTATTTTTAGTCAAGAACAGCTAGATAAAATAACATCTTTATATGAGCTTGGTTTTGACAACTCAGAAACAAGAAATCTATTACCCACTCATTCTGAAAAAGATGTTGTAGAAATAAATTGTGATCCAAATACAAACCCAGCATTATATTTAATGTTTATGGATTCTGGCGAGTTATATTCAATAAGAGCAAAAATGGAAGAAGATTTAGGTGGAATATTAAATATAGAAGCAAAAAAAGCATACCTATTCAATATTCTATTCCCATACCCAACAGATTTTGACAAGGATGTTAAAGAAAATCCAATTCAAGATAAAGAAATTCCTGTTGAAGTTATGTTTAACGAAAATCCATTCTGTACATCTTGTGAAAATTTAGAACCTTTCACACCTACGATAACCCTAAACACTGGAATATTTTGTTTAAAATGTTGTGGATTCCCTGTTGGAGACAGTATTGAGAAAAAAAGAATACGTTTGGTAATAAGAAGAAAAGAACTGCGGCTTAAATTTGATTATTATATAAAAAAAATTGAAGAAGCAGAATCAGAGCTTATGGTTATGCCAAAGTAAAACAAAAACCCCGCACAAAGTTGTGGGGCTTTTTTATTTTAAGATAAATCTATTTTTTATAATTCACTTTCCAAATCTTTCAACAATTTCCTTGCTTTTCTACTTACTTTTTTTGGAACATCTACAATTACTTTCAAAAAATGGTCGCCCCTTCCAGTCCTGTTTAATCTATATGCGCCCAAACCTTTCAAACGGATTTGCTGACCAGATTGAGTTCCGGCTGGTACCAAAACCTTTTTCATTCCGTCTACTGTATTTACTTCTATTGTTTCTCCCAAAACTGCCTGTGGGTAATTTACAACTAAATCAGAATAAATATCAGCGCCACTTCGCTTAAATTCTCTGTGTGTTTTTACATGAACAACCACATATAGATCTCCAGAAGTAGCATTTTTACCAATATTCTCCCCTTTTCCAGAAATTCTAATTGTTTCGCCATTGCTTATTCCGGCAGGAATTTTAAACTTATAGTTTGATTCGCTTTTTTCAAATCCGCGTCCACTACAATGCTTACATTCTTTTTCTGGAATTTCTCCCGCTCCATTACACTTTGGACAAGTCACGGCAGTTTGCATAGCCCCAAGTATAGTTTGTTGGACTCTATTCACTTGTCCTCGTCCATTACACTCATTACAACTTTTTATACTTGAACTGGGTTCTGCGCCACTTCCATTGCAAACACCACAATTATTGTTTTTTGTTAAATTTATTTCTCTATCCACCCCAAAAACTGCTTCTTCAAAACTAATTTCAATATCAACTTGAATGTCTTTCCCTCTTCTGTTTTTTTTGCTTCCCCTTCCTCCACCTCCAAAACCAAACAAATCCCCCATTATATCTCCAAAATCAAACTGAAATCCTCCATCACTTTGTCCACCACGAGAAGCGTTCATAAAATCTTCCCAACCAGCCCCACCACCAAATCCACCTTGTTGCTCAAAATTAGATCCAAACTGATCGTATTTTTGTCTTTTTTCTTTGTTACTCAAAACTTGGTAAGCCTCATTAACTTCCTTAAACTTTGACTCGTCCCCAGTTTTTTTATCCGGATGAAACTTATGTGCCAACTTACGAAAAGCTTTTTTAACTTCTTCCTCCGAAGCACTCTTCTCCACCCCTAAAATTTTATAATAATCTTTTGACATAATTTATTTTAAAACCACGAACCCCAAGCATTGCTCAGGATTCGGACGTTTTACCTCCACGTCATATTGAGGAGCGAAGTCGAAATATCTCGTTTAAATATCAGCAAAACAATGAAAACACACTATTCTGATGTTCTTAACTCGAGATCCATTCGACTTCACTTCGTTTAGCTCAGGATGACGTAAGAGAAATTGTCATTCCCGGCTTGACCGGGAATCCAGAGTCTCTAAACTAAAACTATGTTTATATAAAAATATATAAACTTTAATAAATAAAAAGTGACACAAACCCTGGATCCCCAGTCAAGCTGAGGATGACAGAAAAATAAGTTTCTTAACTTTTGACTTTATGGACTTTACAGACCTTTGACTTCCTTACTTACTCTGCTTTTTTCTCCTCAACAACCTCTCCTTCAATTGGTTCTTCTTCTTTCTTTTCTTCTGTTCCCTCTTCTGTTTTTGGAGCTTCGGTTGAATTAGCTTCAGCTTGAGTTTTAGCTTGTTCTTGTTGATACATTTTTGTGCCAATAATTTGTCCAGCAGTTGCCAAATCATCAGAAGCTTTTTTGAGTACTTCCAAATCATCACCATCTTTTATTTCTTTCAGCTTTGCCAATGACGATTCAACACCTTTTCTCTCGTCATCTGTGATTTCAATTTTCTTTTCTTCAACATCCTTCATCATTTTTTCAGTTGTATAAATCATTGTGTCAGCTGTGTTTTTTGCATCAATTAAATCACGCTTCTTTTTATCGTCATCCGCGTGTGCTTCTGCATCCTTTTTCATCTTCTCAATTTCTTCATCAGACAATCCACTAGAAGCCTCAATACGAATTGACTGTTCTTTTCCAGTTGCTTTATCTTTTGCAGAAACATTCAAAATTCCGTTTGCATCTATATCAAAACTAACTTCAATTTGTGGCACTCCGCGTGGTGCCGGCGGAATTCCATCTAGCACAAATCTTCCCAAAGTTTTATTATCTCCGGCCATCTGACGCTCACCTTGCAAAACATGAATTTCTACACTTGGCTGACTGTCTGCGGCTGTAGAGAAAGTATTACCTTTACTTGTAGGAATTGTCGTGTTTCTTTCAATAAGTTTTGTCATTACAGAACCCATTGTTTCAATTCCTAATGAAAGTGGAGTTACATCCAAAAGTAGAATTTCTTTTCCCAAATCTCCTTGCATTTGCCCTGCCTGAATAGCAGCACCCAAAGCCACAACTTCGTCTGGATTGATACTTATGTTTGGTTTTTTGCCAAAAAATTCTTCTACTTTTTTCTGAACCAAAGGCATACGAGTCATTCCTCCTACAAGGATAATTTCTCCAATGTCTTTTTTAGAATACCCAGAATCACTTAACGCTTTTTCAACTGGTCCAAATGTTTTTTCTACCAATTCCATTACCAATTCTTCTAACTTTGCGCGAGTTAATTTTAATACCAAGTGTTTTGGTCCGTCTGTTCCGACTGTAATAAATGGCTCATTAATTTCTGCTTCCATAGAACTGGAAAGCTCTATTTTTGCTTTTTCTGCCGCATCTTTTACACGTTGAAGTGAAAGCGGGTCATTTGCCAAATCAAGCCCTTCTTTTTGTTTAAATTCACTCATTACCCAAGAAATAATTTTTTGGTCAAAATCATCTCCGCCCAAATAAGTATCTCCACTTGTGGATTTTACCTCCACAGTAGAGTTATTGTCTTCTTTATCATAAGAAATATCTAGAACAGAAACATCAAAAGTTCCACCTCCCAAGTCATACACCAAAATCTTCTGGTCATTATTTTTATCAAAACCATAAGCAAAAGCAGCAGCAGTTGGTTCATTAATAATCCTGCTTACCTTTAGGCCTGCAATTTCTCCTGCGTCTTTTGTTGCTTGTCTTTGAGAGTCATCAAAATATGCTGGCACAGTGATAACAGCTTCAGTAATTTTTTCTCCCAATTTTTCTTCTGCATCTACTTTTAATTTCTGCAAAACCATTGCAGAAATTTCTTGTGGTGTATAATTTTTATCACCCATTTTTACTTTAACCTTTTCCCCATCTGCCACAATTTCATAAGGCACATGTTTTTTAATCTCAGATACCTCTTTATCACTAATTCTACGTCCAATTAAACGCTTAATCGAATAAAGTGTATTTTGTGGATTTGTAGTTCCTTGACGTTTTGCAAGTTGTCCTGCCAAACGCTCTCCATTTTTTGCTATTGCTACCACAGAAGGAGTAGTTCTGTTTCCCTCTTTGCTTTCCAAAACCTTTGGTTGACCACCTTCTACAATAGCCATACATGAATTAGTTGTTCCAAGGTCTATTCCTAAAATTTTTCCCATATATTTTTACAATTCTTAACTTAATTTTTTAAGGACTTGGCTAAATTACTTCAGCCAAGGGACTTATAAAATTAATTATTTATTATTAATTTTAATATCAATTTTTTTTACTTTCTTACCATCTGTTTTTGGGCAAGTAATTTTCAAAACTCCACCTGTAAAATCTGCACTAATTTTTTCTTCATTTACAGTAGATGGTAATGCTACTTGTCTAAAAAAAGAACCCATTCTTACTTCTTTTCTGTAATAATTTTTATCGTCTACTTCATGTTCTTTTTTACTTTCACCTTTTATAGTTAAAACCCCATCTTCTACAGAAATAATTACATCTTTTGAATTTACTCCAGCCAAAGGGACTTCTACAATTACATTTTCTTTTTCCTCATAAACATCCACGGCAGGAACAAATGATTTGACATCGGATATATTTGAAGTTGGAAAGAAACGTTTCATAGTTTCTTCCATCTCCTCAAACGGATCTAACATCGGTCTCCATTTTATTAACGACATATTTTTTCTCCTAGTTATTTTGTACCGTATGATACAAAATAACTTTTAAAAATAAATAACTAATTATTTAGCGACCACCACTTTTGCAACTTTCAAAATTTTTTCTCCAACTTTGTACCCAACTCCTACTTCTTTAATAATTTTTCCACTTTCTATTTCTTTAGATTCTTCTTCACTTACTGCTTCGTGATAAGTTGGGTCAAAATCCTCTCCAACAGTTTTTATTATTTCTACCCCACTTTGAGTCAAAATATCCTCAAATTGTTTCTTTATATACTCAATTCCTTTTGCCCAATTTTGCCAATTACTGTCTTCTGATAACTTTTCTTGATGTGCAAAAGCTGTAGTAAAATTATCAAATACCGGCAAAAATTCTTCTATAGCTTGAACTTTGCTCATTTTTGCCCACTCAGCTCTTTGTTTAGAAACTTCTTTTTGCAAGTTCTGATAGTCTGCCTGAGCGCGCAAAGCCAAATTTTTATATTCCTGCAGTTTACTCTTCTTTTTTTCCACAGGTTGTATTATTTTTTCTTTTTTCATAATTTGCTAATCAAAAATTTTAAAATTGCCATATTTTTTTCATAATCCATTCTAATTGGGCCAACTAGTATAAACAAACCTTCTTCTCCAAACCTAGAAATCACACTTCCGCAAGATGAACCAAGTGGGTTTTCACTTCCTATCAAAACACTTGTTTCATTTTTTTCTATTTGACTCAACAGATTATATACTATTTCTTCACACTTATCAAACATTACAGAAGTGTTTATTGCAGTCAAATGATCTTTAAATTCCGGTTGTGAAAATAAATTTGAAATTCCAGTGTAATAAACAGAATTACTGTCAAAAGCCACAAAAACAGCACTGTTTGAAAAATCCGCAACCATTTGGGCGACCTTTTTAATTCTATCTCGCCCCTCCAAACTCAATACTTCTTTGCTTTTTAACTCTTCACTAAACTCACCAACTTCCACTGGTTCTAATATATTTTCTACATAAAACCTATATCCTTTTTCTGTAGGAATTCTTCCTGCAGAAGTATGTGGATGAGTCAAAAATCCTTCTGACTCTAATTCCCTCATTTCATTTCTCACCGTAGGAGCACTAACATCCAAATCTCCGTTATTTGCTAAGAATTTAGACCCAATTGGCTCCGCAGTTTTTATATAGTTTTCTATGATAAGTTTTAGTAATTTTATCTTTCTTTCTGTCATATATTATCACTCTAACATACCGAGTGATAATATACCACACACCTTTTTTCCTTGTCAAGAAAAACAACAAAAAACCGCCCTCAAGCGGTTCTTTATTTTCCTTTTTTACTCAATCCTCACCCCACTCTCATACAATTCTGTATATT
>CAZHUL010000035.1:0-3709 GCA_964535435.1 uncultured Gammaproteobacteria bacterium
TTCTAAATTTTGAGCGAGACGAAAAGAAAAAATATTTTCCATGCAGAGTATCGGAAATATTTTTTCTTGAAGTCGTAGCCAAAATTTAGGAATTTTAGTAGAAATGGTGTTTAGCGACAACCCAATAGGTAATTAAAACTCAAAACTACTACTCAGATTCAAAGATCTTATCACACTTTGAACAATACCAACCAACATAAAATTAATTATTAAAGAAGAGCCTCCATAACTTAAAAATGGTAAGGTTACGCCTGTTACAGGTAAAATTCCTGTTGCGGCACCCACATTTACTATAATTTGCACCAAAAACAAAACGGCAACACCTAAAATAACAAAAGTAGAAAAATCATCACGACATTCACTTGCAAGCCAAACTAATCGTAAAATGAGCGCAAAGAATAATCCTAAAACTAACAAAACTCCAACAAAACCAAGTTCTTCTGCAATCACAGAAAAAACAAAGTCAGTTTGAGCTTCCGGCAAAAAGTGTAATTGACTCTGTGAACCAAAACCCAAACCACGACCCAAAAATCCACCTGAACCAATTGCGATTCCAGATTGAATAACATTATAACCTGAACCAAGTGGATCTCTGGAAGGATCAAAAAAAGTCATTAATCGTTCCTTTTGATAATCCTTAAAAAGAAAAGTCCACCCTAAAACAAAACTTATTACAACCGTTCCAAGCAAAATTATAATGTGCATTTTTTTGGTACGAGTTAAGAAAAGTAATCCAACCCATATACTAATCAATACAGCAGCCGACCCCAAGTCAGGTTGTAAAAGTACTAAACAAACCAACAAAAAAGTTACAAAACCACTTGAAACTATAAACTGCCACTTTTCAAATCCCCTGCCCTGACGAGTAATCCACCAACCAAGCCAAACAATTAAAGCAAACTTTGCAAACTCTGATGGCTGAAAAGAAAATCCAAGAATACGAAACCAGCCAGTAGTACCCCTGATATTAACTCCAAAAAATAAAACTAATATGAGTAACAAAACAGCAAGAATATAAATCCATTTTGCACTCGCAAAAAATACAGTGCTATGCATTCTACCAAGAACTAGTAATGCAATAAACCCTAAAATAAAAGAAATAAACTGGTTTGGCACATAAATCAATTCCGATCCTTTTGATAAATCCACACTATAAATAGCTGCAAATCCAATTGCAGTTATTGTAATAACCAATATAATGGTAATCCAGTCGTAACCGCGCGCCAATGAAGTCTTTCCTAAAAATCTCATAGTATAATGATAGTTTTCTATACTACCATATTTTCATTTTTTTGGAAGCAAAGATATTTTAAGGAATTGTCGCCAAATACGCTTTCGTTAGTAAAATTTAGAATTTTAGTAGAAATGGTGTATGACGATAGTTCCTTTTAAACTCCCGGACTCATATATGAGTCTTCTTCAAAAATATCTATTAAATAATGTAATTTTATCTCCGATATGTTGGTTGTTTGGATAAAACTTCTTAGATCTATATGTTCAACATCTCCAGACCTAAATTGAGACAAAGTTAAAGGAATATATCCAACTGTTTGACTTCCATTTAAAAGTTCAATCAAAAATAATGCTTCCCAAAAACCATAAGCAGAATTATTTGTAAGATCAAACTCTATTCTATTTGCAGGAATACCACTCTCAACTTGACTAGCTCTGCTAAAAATAAAATTCTCTGTAGAAAAATTAACTCTACTTAACACAAAACTTGTTGGGTCTGTTGAAATATGCGGACTAATATTCTTCCATTCTACATTTTCTACAACTAACTGAATATTTGTAGGAAAAACACTTGAACTAAACCCAAAAAATACAACCGGAGTTTGGGTTCCCGGTAAAATAAGAGCTTGTCTAGTTTCGGTTTCACCGCCAGAAAATAAAAATTTATAAGTTAGTTTTGCTCCCCATCTTTCGTTTGGATTAGCTATAATTGAGGTTAAGTCATATTTATCTTCTGCACTTCTGTATACTTGTGTGTTAGAAACTCTAAAATTTGTGGCACCATAAACCGGCTGCAAATTAGAATAATTTTGAAATAAATTTATTTGCTCCACCAATTGCAAATTGTCTCGCCAATAATCATAAACCACATATTTTACCCAACCAAAAAGCCCAAAACCCAAAGTTAGAGTACAAAAAACAATCAAAACTCCGGTTCCAATTTTTTTAAGCAAAATTCTATGGCCTACAAACCACTCTGCAAATATCAATTTTCTACTTGATATTTCTTCGTCTCCCCCGCCATTATAGTTATAAATGTCTGTTTTTTCTTTCTTAAACATATACCATAATTATACAATAAAAAAACTTTAAATAGAAGTACACACTCTTGTGCTATATAGTTTATTAGTTATATAATGGGACTACTATTAATTTTAGATTTAGTTTTATTATGCTGAAAACTCCAGAAAACAAAACAAAACAAACTGACGATTCTTATAGCGCCAAAAATATTACCGTTTTAGAAGGATTGCAAGCTGTTCGCAAAAGACCCGGAATGTATATTGGTTCAACAGGACAGCAAGGACTTCATCATATGATTTGGGAAGTTGTTGATAATGCTTTTGACGAAGCAATGGCTGGTCATTGCGATCATGTTATTGTAGAACTTCTACCAGATCACTGGATTTCTGTGGACGACAACGGACGTGGAATTCCAACAGGAATGCATCCAATCAAAAAAATAAGCGCACTTGAACTTGTTTTAACGACTCTTCACGCCGGAGGTAAATTTGGTGATAGCGGATACAAAGTTTCCGGTGGTTTGCATGGTGTTGGTGTTTCAGTTGTAAACGCTTTATCCACAGATTTAATAGCAGAAATACACCGAGAAGGAAAATCTTGGATTCAAGAATATAAACTAGGAGTACCAAAAACAAAAGTAAAAGAAATTGGTAAATCAAACATAACCGGAACAAAAATTACTTACAGAGCAGACACAAGTATTTTTGAAACAATTGATTATAATTGGAAAACAATAATAGACCATCTTCGTCAACAATCTTATCTTACAAAAGGTGTACGCGTTACAATTATAGATAAAAGATCAAAAGAAGAAAAAGAAGCCGATAAAAGTGCTGTACAATTTACAAAAAATACTCACGAATTTTATTTTGAAGGCGGAATAGCGAGTTATGTAAAACATATCAACAAACACAAAGAAGTAAAACATCCAAATGTTTTTTATGTTGAAAAACAATATGAAAATGTACTTGTAGAACTTTCACTCCAATACACAAACGACTACAACGAATCAAGTTTTGCTTTTGCAAATAATATTATCAACCCCGATGGAGGTTCTCATGTTGCAGGTTTTAGAAACGCACTCACCAGAACTCTAAATTCTTATGCCAGAGAAAAAACAATTTTAAAAGAAAAAGACAAAAATTTAACAGGAGACGATGTTCGTGAAGGTTTAACCTCTATTATTTCTGTAAAAATTCCGGATCCACAATTTAAAGGTCAAACCAAAGCAAAACTTGGAAATCCGGAAGTAAGACTAGCTGTTGATACTGTTTTATCCGAAAGTTTAATAATCTTTTTAGAAGAAAATCCACGCGATGCCGAAGCTATTATTGGGCAATGTGTCCTTGCGGCAAAAGCCAGAAATGCTGCTCGTGTTGCCAGAGAATCAGTTCTTAGAAAAGGAGCTTTAGAAGGCTTTACTTTACCGGGAAAATTAGCTGACTGTTCTAGT
>CAZHUL010000035.1:3719-8254 GCA_964535435.1 uncultured Gammaproteobacteria bacterium
TCAGAAATCTTTATAGTAGAGGGAGATTCTGCCGGTGGTAGTGCCAAACAAGGAAGGGATAGAAATACCCAAGCAATTTTACCCCTTCGTGGAAAAGTTTTAAATGTAGAAAGGGCAAGATTAGATAAAATACTTACAAACAACGAATTGAAATCACTTATTATTGCAATGGGAACAAACATTGGAGACTTGTTTAATGTAGAAAAATTACGCTATCACAAAATCATCATTATGACCGATGCGGATGTGGACGGCGCACATATTAGAACTCTTTTGCTTACTCTATTTTTCCGTTATTTCCCAGATTTAATCTCCGGTGGATATTTATACATAGCGCAACCGCCTCTTTATAGTATTAAAAAAGGTAAACAAATAGAATGGTTTTTTACTCAAGAAGATTTGGAAGCAAAATTAAAAAAAGAAGGTATAAAAGTAGATGAAATTGAGGTTGAAGAAGAAGAAAATGACGCAAACGAAGAAGAAAGTGAAGAAGAACAAGAAACAAAAACTAAAGGTAAAAAAGTAAATATTCAACGCTATAAAGGTTTGGGAGAAATGAACCCAGACCAACTTTGGGAAACCACAATGGACCCAAAAACAAGAACACTTTTGCAAGTTTCTGTGGAAGATGCCGAAAAAACAAGCGAGATATTTGATATTTTAATGGGAAGCGAAGTTGCACCCCGTAAAAAGTTTATTCAAACACATGCAAAAAGTGTAAAAGACTTGGATATTTAAGTAAAAAAATAAAGAAAATAAAAATATAGGTTAAACACCTATATTTTTATTGACTTTTTAAATATTTTAGTGTAGGATTCCCTATCATTTCTTTTCTAACACAAAAAAGGAGGGGATGGAAATGAAAAAAAAAGAAAAAAAATTTAGAAGCGTACATTTAATACTACAAGATGAAAAAAAATGCAACTAACGTTAGAGGTAGAGTTTGCTATTAGTTATGTCGATAAAGAAATTCATTTAAATCGACCTATACTTTTGAGACCATATATTACTTATGAGGATGATAAATATACATTCCCAGTAGAAACAAATAGTTGCAATTTGCAACATGCTTATACAATCTTTTTTCTGGCTTTAAATGCTGCCAGAATAAATAATATGCAGTTTTTTGTAAATATAGAAGATGCTCTTAAACATCATAGACTAAGCGAAATTAATACGTGGCTTGGAAAAAGCCACAGACTTCAAGAGATTCTAGCGATGTTAGAATCAAAACTTCGAAATCCCTTTTTTGATGAATTTGTCTTCTCTGTCAACACCAAACCATCGGTATTGGCGCTATTTGCAAGAAACAAACTTCTTGAGACGGCAATGCAAAAATATTTGCAAACAAACATTAAAACATAATTGCCACAAAACCCACCTAACCAAAGTGGGTTTTTTATTTAAAAAATAATAAAAAAATTCTTAATTTAAAAACATTTTTTCGTTTGCTTTGATAAGTCTGCTATGATAATATAAACAAATAATTGAATAAATACATATTGTTAAAAATTCGTATAATACACAAATTTTTGTTATTAAAAAATAAAAAGTTTGTATAAAAATTAGCGCGTTGTATAAAATTTTAACCCCACAAAACTATGAAAAATAAAATCATCTCAGGTTTAAAAATTGGTATAATCCTTCAGTGGCTTAGTCTATTCTTTTCATATCAAAAATTGCCGAATGCCTTTGAAGATATAAATAAACCAATAGCAACAGGGGGTTTTCCGTTTAAAGTTTTTGAGTATCCAGTTTCTCCAATGGGTAATAACTGGCCACCATCTGATATGTGGCCAATGTTTTTTGCAAATTTAGCAATCTGGCTTGTTGTCGGCATTCTTATCGCTCTTATATTTGGCAAAAAACTAGAGAATAATAAAGTTTTTAAAACAATTACCCTTTCGGCAATTATTTTATCAATAATTGGGATACTTTATATAATGTTAAAGTTCGATTAACTAAACATGCGGAAATGTTTTTTGAAGATACAATAAAGATAAAACTTAGAACGCAGCTCAAGGATAAGAAAATTGCTAGTTTAATAAAATGAAATATACAAAAACGTTATATAAAATACTTTTTAATTTTTTTGTTATTATAAAAAAAGACTGTCGGGAGTTAGCCAACAGTCTTGTGTAGAAGACCTAGTTATTCTTTGAACTCGACGAGCTCTTGAATAAGAACGACGTAAGGAGATTTAATCCCCACGCCTCAAAAAAGGTTATCGTCTTGATGCCAAAAATACTCGGCATCAACCAATTCCACAGAAAAAAAGTGGGAACGGCAAATACACTACTTATCACGACCGCTAGGCCGAGAAAAGTAATTCCCAACAACAAGAACGTGAAAATTTTCTCTAACATTTTACCCTCTTGGGTTTTTCCATAACGAAATTGTTATGGTCAATTATTTAAACATATTTTAGTCCATTTGTCAAGTCCCGACCGCAAGTCCCGACCGAAAAATTATTTTTTATTTAACTACTACCAAATAACCGATCATACTCTATGCAAAATTATTATTATCATTACTATTTTTTATAATAAAAAAACTTAATTTTAACATAAACTCAAAATATATGAGCAAAAAATTCGTTTGGACAAAAAAATATTCTGTAAATGTCAAAGAAATAGATGAACAACACAAAGAATTCATCAAAATTTGTAACAGTTTGGCAGATTTGGCTAGTAGTAAATCGTTTACAGACGAAGAGGCATTAATAAAAGTTATGCAATTAGGAGATTATATTGCTTACCACTTTGGAACAGAAGAAGAATATTTTATTAAAGCAAAATATACCGACGAATCTTTGCACGTAAAAATTCATAATAAATTTAGAAAAAAAGTCAATAAATTTATTAAACAAGTAAGAGACAAAAATATTGATACAAAAAAAATAATAAAAGAAGCAGCGGATTTCTCTGGTAGTTGGTTGCTAAATCATATTTTAATTATGGATAAAAAGTATTCCAAGCAGTTTAATGAACATAAAATAAAATAAACTTATTATTACAGGACTGTCGCCAAACACGCTTTCGTTAGTAAAATTTCTATCCCATCTTTTATCTGTTAAAAATAAAAAATATTTTTTTGTTAATTATTTTACTTTTTTCTTGACAAAACAAACAAAATAGGTTATTATTTAAACAGATTGGCCACAGGCCTTTTTTAAATAGAAAAAATATGTTAAAAGCACTAAAAAAGCTAAAGAAATACTTCGTTGACGCAAGCCATGAAATAAAAAAAGTAACTTGGCCAACAAAAAAACAAACCCAAAACTATACAATTATTGTTATAGCACTTAGTATTGGTATTATGATTTTTTTTGCAATTCTAGATTATGTTTTTAATATCGTTTTAAAAACAATTATTTAATTTTTTCTTATGGCAAAGCAAACCCTAGACCTTGGCCGCAGATGGTATGTCTTACACACCTATAGCGGATACGAGGAAAACGTAAAAAGAAACTTAGAACAAAGAGCTGAGTCTTTTGATATGGGAGATAAAATTTTTGGAGTTTTAGTTCCAAAAGAAAAGAAAATTAAAATTAAAGGTGGAAAAAGAATAGTAATTGAAGAAAAAATATTTCCCGGTTATGTCTTGGTAGAAATGATAGTGACAGACGATTCATGGTATGTAGTAAGAAATACACCAAATGTAACAGGGTTTGTTGGATCAGGAACAACTCCTACACCAATAGATCAATCAGAAGTAAAAGCGCTACAAAAAAGGATGGATGTTGCAGATCCAACACATAAAATTGATGTTAATGTTGACGACACCGTACGCATATCAGACGGCCCATTCAAAAACTTTGAAGGTAAAGTTAGTGAAGTTGACGAGACTCGCGGAAAGATTAAAGTTCTTGTTAATATGTTTGGCAGAGAAACACCAGTTGAATTGGACGCATTACAAATTAAGAAATTATAAATTATTAAATTTAGGAAAGGCCGCTTCTACCTATCCGAAAGACTAAGAAAAAAATATGGCAAAGAAAGTATTATCACAAATTAAATTACAGATTAAAGGTGGTGCAGCAAACCCAGCACCTCCAGTTGGACCAGCTTTGGGACAACACGGATTAAATATCCAAGATTTTTGTACTCAGTTTAACAATGCAACTGCAGACAGAAAAGGAGAAATCGTACCTGTTATTATAGACGTGTACGACGACAGATCATTTAGTTTTATTACTAAAGTTGCTCCTGCAAGTGAATTGATTAAACAAACATTAAAACTTAAAAGTGGATCAAGCAATCCTTTAAAGGATAAGGTTGCAAAATTAAGTAATGCCCAATTAAAAGAAATTGCCGAAAAGAAAATGCCGGACTTAAACACAAATGATATAGAACAAGCAATGAAAACTATTGCTGGAACTGCAAGACAAATGGGAGTTCAAACTGAACTTTAAAAAGTTTTTACAAACAAAAACTCGCCAAACTGGGCGAGTTTTTGTTATAATAATATGGGACTGTCGCCAAATACGCTTTCGTTAGTAAAATTTTTAAATTTTGAGCGAGACGAAAAGAAAA
>CAZHUL010000036.1:0-8174 GCA_964535435.1 uncultured Gammaproteobacteria bacterium
CCCATAATTTTTTCACTTTTTTTATGAAATGTTTCTCCCTTTTTTTTCATTTTTTCTATCCATTTATTTTGTTTAATTTCCATTTTATTTTTCTTAACTTCTAACTTATTTTCTTTAGTATTTTTCAAAACTTTTTCACTTTTTTTGTGTAGAATTTCTCCTTTTTTACTAATTTTTTCTAACCATTTATCTTCTTTTTCTGTTGTTTTTTTAGTCTGTTCAAATTTAAGAAATCCGTCTTTTGGATTACCGTTTTCGTCTAGTTTTTGAGCCGGATGAACAGCCTGATTAGCTCCACTTTCTAACGCAACATTCTTACCAATAAATCCTTCTTTTTTTATTTCAGAACTAGAAATATCTGGGGTTTTTTCAGTTTTAAAGCCGGTTTTTTCAAAAGTCACATAATAATCACTAGGCCCAACCAAAAAAGCATAACGTCCACTACCATCGGTAATCTTAGTTTCAATAAGTTTGTTATATTCTTTTGAAAACAAACGTGTAATAACCTTTCCAACAGGTTTCTTATTCTCTCTTTCAGACACAATTCCCCAACCGCTTGGTTTCTTTGGTTTAGCAAACCTATTAAATCCAAAATACAATATAATTTGAACCGCTAAAAATATCCCAATATACCATTCCGGAATTATATAAAAAGCTAGAGCAGTTCCCAAAACACCAAGCAAAGAAACTACCTGTTGAAGCACAACCAAACGACCTCGCCAAACAATCTTCCAAGGAACTTTTTCTTTTTTATTGGACGGCTCCATAGGTATGCTAGGTGTCACAACGGTATTTTCTGCTGTCACTTTTATAAGTTCACCATGATAAACATCCAAAAATTCTCCATCGGTTTTTTTATTTGCTAATAAAGTGGTTGGAAAAGCAAACCCATTTTTTGTAATTTGCAATATATATTCTCCTGAATCAACAATAAATAAAAATCTACCTTTTATATCTGTAACTCTAGATTGAATAATTTTTTTTGTATTGGCATCAAGTAAACGCACGGTTGCCAAATCAATAGGCAGTTTTGTAAGCGCATCATAAACAACACCCCATTTCTTTCTTTTTCTCCTCCAAAATAGAAGTATTGGTTGTAAAAATAAAAATCTTAGAAGTGGAATAACCGAAGTCCACAATGAAGGCAAAACAGCTACCGCAGAAGCCCCTACTACACTTGGTGCAATAATAGACTTGGTGGCTTGTTCTACGTTTGGGTCGTCTGCAAGCTGATTTGCTTTCAAAACACCTTCTCCAAAAAGTTCAGAAGCTAACCTACTTTGTTCAAGTAATTTTTCTCCCAAATTTCCAGAGATATTCTTTAAATTTTCAAAAACTGAAGCATTTGGATCTATAACCTCTATTAAAGATTTTGGTTTTTTAATTAAAGTTAAATTTCTATTTGCAATTCTGTTTGCAACCACAAAACTCAAAGTTTCTTTTGAATGGTATCCATCTCTTTCCGCAATAACTTTGTAATTTCCAGGTGGCACAATAAAAGCGTAAGCTCCACCTGCGCTTGTTAATTGAGGATTTTGTTGCCTAAAACTTGATGCTTCCCACAATTTACCTGTATCCGCATCAAACAACCTAACAATTGCATCTGTTAAAATTTCTCCAGTTATGTTGTCTCGCACAATTCCATACGGCAAAGAATTTAAATCAAAACTACTTGAATCAAAAGTTCCATCTGCAAAACTAATTTCTACATAAGCCGGATAAACTCCAATTGGCGGAGTCACAAAATCTGCATAATACCAACCATCACCGCTGTTAAAATTAAACTTATAATTATTTCCCGCTAATTTTAAATGAATTTCATCTACTTTTTTTAAAGCTAATGCTGATTCAGAAATTCCAATGGTTGTATGATCGCCAGATAAAGCGCTAAGTACACCATTGATTAAAGATGTATCAATAGTTCTTTCTGATAACCAAAAAAATAAACTGGATTGTGGTAATTGTTGTCCAGAATCAACAGTGTCGGCAGGAGGACTATATTCCTCGTTGTCATTTTTGTTTGAACAACCCGGATCTTGCAAATCTACAAGTCCGTCGCCATCATTATCTAAACCATCATCACACGCAGGGCCCAAAACTATACAAGCTGTATTTGTGGAACAATCCAAATCTGAACAATCGGTAAGACTGTCGTTGTCGTTATCTATTCCATCTGTACAAATTTCCGAGCCCAATGCGCAAGACGGCTGACCAAGACATTCTAAATCTGAACAATCAACAAAACCATCGTTATCATTGTCTATTCCATCTGTACAAATCTCGGCTCCAGAAATACAAGCCGGCTCAAGTGCACAGTCAATATCTAAACAATCAAAAGTATTATCCAAATCATTATCCAAGCTATCTTTACAAAAATTAGCCTCATTATCTAAATGCGGAATAGCCGAAATAGAAATTCCAACACTATGATTTCCAGAAGTATCAAAAACAAAAACTGTATAAAAATATTCTATTAAATTGGTTCGTCCCGTATCTGTAAAATTTTGTGTGTTTATATTTGTAATTTTGGAAACTTGTGTTCCGGATGTAATACCCGTAACAGGAGTTGTGCCACGACGAACCATAAAATAACTAAAATCACTCAAAGAAGTTGTATAACCCCAACTTAAGTCTATTTTTTTATCCTTGCCAATTGCCACCAGATTAAAAATATCTGGAGGTGGTGTAGTATCTGCAAGCGTTTTAAAAGAGCCTGTGTAAGAAGCTGTGTTTGAAGAAGGATCTACACAAGAAATTTTATAATAATATTGTGTGTTTGGAAGTAAATTTACCAAGGAAGATTGATACTTTTGATTGCCAAGGTTAGAAGCAATACTGGAAAAATCAAATGGTTCTAATAAATTATCTATATCATATCCAAAAACACAAGAATCAACTCTAACATTGTCTGTTGCCAACCAATTAATTTCAGAAGTGGTGAGGTCTGCGACGACACTTACTCCGGAAATAACCGGTGGTATATTTTCTTTGGTTGAAAAACTACTTTGTGAACTAGAAACATTCCCCACCAAATCTCCACAAGTAATTTTTATATAATACAATGTACCTGCATTTAAAGCTGACAAAGAAGAAGAGTAATTATCCCCATTTTTAAGAACAGTTTTAGTAAAACCATAATTTAAAGACTCCCCATATTGAAAATCACAATACAATACACCAACATTATCGATGGCGTTCCAAGAAACTAAAGCAGACGTGGTTAATGCCGACACAGAAACCGAAGAAATAATTGGACTTGCCGTATCTGGCGGTTCCTCTGGTGGTAAAATAATTTCAGGTGGTATTTGCTCTCCTCCAGCATAACTTGCATTTACCGAAACAGTTCCTGAATCAGTATCTGCCAAAACAACAGAAAAACCGGAAAATACAAAAGTAAACAAAAATATAAAAAAGGTTAAGAATAATTTTTTAAAAAATTTTAAAATGTATTTAATCATATTTTTATTTTATTTGTCATCCCCAACTTTATTGGGGATCCGGGGTTTGAATCATAATTCATTATTTTTTAATAAAGTCAGAAATAGTAGAAAAAGTATTGATACTAAAGACCCTGGATTCCCGGTCAAGCCGGGAATGACAGGAAGGGGGGAAATGTTTAGTTTGTTAGTGTATGTTTTTGTGAATTGTTTAATGGGATCCCTCTCTGTCGCTCGGGATGATGTTTTCTCACCACGTCATCCCGAACGGAACGAAGTGAAGTTCCAGTTGTTCTATCGCTTTGCTTGTTCTAAATGTTCTTACTTAATTCTTAGATCTTAATTCTTATTTCTGTCCTCTCCTGTCATCCCCAACTTGATTGGGGATCCAGGGTTTATATCAATGTTTCTGGATTCTTAGGTCAAGCCGGGAATGACAATTGTACGCGTTAATTTCTTTTCTTTTCGACTTTATGAACTTTATAGACTTTCAACTTTATAAAAACCATTTATTACCTACGAAACCTTGAACGCACAACACGTATTCCAACTAAAATAATTATAATTAAAACTATAACTGGCCCAAGCATATAAAAAACCCAATTAGGAAAATACCAAAAACTTGTGATATCACTAATTTGATTTTGTGTAAGACCATAAACTACCGTCAACTCTGCTTTAATTGGCCCGATAGCTCTGGGATCGTTTGTTTCTATTTTTAAAGTTTCATGCCACACACCTCTTGGCAAAACTTTACGCTGATCCAAATTTAGATAAACTTTTCCTACTTCTTGTCCTAAAATATTTTTAAAAACTACTTGCCCACGAGGAATTACATGAATTGTTCCTTTATTTTCCAAATCCAAAGCAATTTCAAATTCTTGTGAAAAAAATACTTTTTTACTTGCGCTAAAATTTGTTCTTACTAAATCTTCTCTTACCTCTCCTTCTACATACAAAAATAACAAAGATCCAACCCTAGAAGAAAGTGAAACTTGTCCACCTGCGTTGACCTCTTTTGCAAAAAGTCCCAAATAATATGCACCGGGCTGAGCTGATTCCGGAACATCAAACAAAAATTTAACCCCCCCTTTTTCATTTGGTTGTAGTGTTAATTTGGAAGAACCAACCTTAGTCCAGTTTTGTGCATCAGAAAAATTTCCAAAATTTGCACTTCCTGTTTCCGAATCTACTTCAAAACCCTCAACCTCTGGTAAAAAAGACTTTACCTCTGTTGAATCATTTATAACATCAATAGAAAATTCCACTTCCGAACCAGGAGCTACAATCATAGTTTGTTTTAGTGGCGAAACACTAAAAGCAAAAACATTGGAACAATCAAACAATAAAAAAACCCCCACTAAAAAAGTAAAAAACAATAAACTAAATTTTTCTCTTAAATTAGCCAATATCATGGGTTTACCGTTAAAGTAAACGTAACATTATGGGAATAATCTCCAACAGGAGTAACAGAAATAACAGAAGCCTTAAAAGTTACGGTTGATTGACTTCTTATGGCGGAACCGCTGGTAGAAACAATAGCAAGACCATTTGTAATTGCCCTATCATCACTAAACAAGGCCCCTGTTCCAGTCATTGTTATGCCATATTCTTCTTTGTCCATTGTCACAGATCCATCAACAACATCATCAATAATGTTTACTCCAGACCTTAAGTCCCCATCTTCTGTCATAGAAATTGCATAGCCCGTTTCGGAGTCTGTTGTAACTGTTAAATCTACATTTGCGCTATTTACAGCCGTTTTTGTAAGAGCTCCTAAATCTATAGAACTGGCACTTTGGGTAAAAGATAAAATTCCTTTGTTTAAAGCTTGAAAACCCGCACTTAGTGTAAATGTATTACCAGTAGAAGTAGCAACCCCAAATTCCCCCATTGTGTCGTAAAGGGTAAAAATTCCGCCTGTACTAGAAACTGTAGAAACCACATTGAAAGCATCTGCGTAAATCTCAAAATCACCCCCAGTCATAGCGGTATTTACAGGCAAAGCCCAAGCAAATAATAGACTGCAAACTACAGTCATTGTTATAACCTTTTTCAAATTCATACTATTGGGGACTATCGCCAAACACCATTTCTAATAAAACTCCTAAAGTTTGGCTACGACTTCAAGAAAAAACTTTTGATATGCAATAGCATGGCAAAAATTTTTTCTTTTCGTCTCGCTCAAAATTTAGAAATTTTATTGACGAAAGCGAATTTGGCGATAATCCCCTTGATTAAAATTATACCATAAATATAAATTACAAAAAAATAGTTTGAATAAGTAGTGAAAGGACTTGACAAAAGTACTTTTTTAGAATATTATTATATATTCGTTCATTCAATCAACCATGCATCCCAAATAAGGACGCCGAAAAAAGGAGGCAGAAATGACGATTCCCGAATTCGTAAATCTCTACAGAGACTTCTTATGTTTTAAATTAGACGCCGAGCTCAAAAAAAAGGACAAAAAGTGCGAAAAGAACAATCTTGATTTGTTTGTTAAATGGAAGTGTTGCGAAACGCACAATCTTTTGAGACGAAAACATGATTACCTTAAAGAGGTAGGAGGAAGGCTTCACTCAAGCAAGGCAGGAGCCAAGGTTCTCTCTCCAGCTTGGTGGAGAGAGATTGGATACCCTGAGTTTGCGAAATAAAATCACAAAAACTATTACCCAAATACCCCCGTATAGACTTGTTCTGGCGGGGGTTTTCTTTTTTATTTTGTTAGTTCTATATATTGTACGACCTTATGTCTACTTTAAAATTAAACAAGAAATAAACTTGTAATTACAAATTACTTGAATAAATTCTTTTTTGTTATGTTATTTTAAGTAAAGCCGAGAGATTCTCAACTTTATTTCATTAAAATATTCAATTATAGGCTGAATACCATTCCTTTTTCTATTTAATTCTTAGTCTTTAATTCTGTCCTCTCCTGTCATCCCCAACTTGATTGGGGATCCAGTTTGAATCAACGTTTCTGGATTCCCAATCAAGCCGGGAATGACAGTTGTACGCGTTAGTTTCTTTTCTTTCAAACTTTCGACTTTTTCTATTTCTTACTTAGTCTGCCTAGTCTGCTTAATTGTTAGCCTGCTTTTCTCCCACGTCATATTGTGCCTCACCTCGTGAAGTCGAAATACCCCCTTCACCAATTCATCAAACTTACAATAAAGAGGTTCTACTACTTAATCCGTTTAAACTGCATAATTTTCCAGCATTACCCTTGACAAAAGTGCTTTTTTGTGGTATACTATTTTATAGTTCGTTTAAACCAAAGTAGCTAGAAATAGCTACGAAAAAGGAGTCAAAAGTGAAAGACTTTTTAGTACAAACCTTAATCGTTGTGGGTTTCATGATTTTAATGATTCTTTCTCTTACCCTAATGGAGAAGGCGGTGCAGAACCTTCCTGCACACCCTAAGGAGTTTTTTCAAGAATGATATGATGTGGAGGAAGCAACAGAAACAATGCAACACCTTGGACTATTAGAGACCAAGGTGTTTTTTATTTATTTTTTTAAAAGTTATCAAAAATTAAAAAACTGTGCGATACAGAAGATTTTAGGGTGTTTCACGGCGATTTTATCTAGGCAGGTTTCGTATGGAACTAGGGTTTTGACTCAAAACAAATCACAACTTATGTGGATAACTTTTTTAACTTATACACACCCATAAACGCCAAAAAATAGCTAAATCTAAACAATAAAAATAAAAGACAAAAACTGTTTTTAAGAAACATAAAAGTTATTAACATGTTATTAACACCCCAGAAAAAACATAATCCACAATACATATAACACAAACCAAATAGGATTAGGATCTAGGTCAAAAGCTCATAAAGTCTAAAGTCTGGAAACTTAATTCTTATATTTTAATTCTTATTTCTATCCTCTCCTGTCATCCCCAACTTGATTGGGGATCCAGTATTTATATCATAATTCATTATTTTTTAATAAAGTTAGAAATAGTAGAAAAAGTATTGATACTAAAGACCCTGGATTCCCAGTCAAGCCGAGAATGGCAATTATACATCACGTCATATTGAGTATCACCTTGTGGAGCCGAAATATCTTGTCTTTATTTCACCAGAACATTGAATATTCACTGTTCTGGTGAAATTTTCAAGAGATCCATTAGACTTCATTCTACTTTGTTTTATTTTGCCCAAGATGACAATAAAAAACCCACAACTTAATGCAGGTTTATATTAGTGGGCTTCATCATTAATATCATCGATTATCTTTTTTGCTAGCGGGGAATTAGGTTCAATATCTACACTTTCTATTGGCCCCAAACAAATTACCTCATAAGGACTATAAATAACTAACTCTAGGTAAAATCCCTTCACTTTATAGTTTAAAAATATAGATGAAAAACCTTCGTTTATTACAGACCCACTTATAGTACAACGTACAAGGGTTAAAAAAAACTCTTCATCTGTTCCACACACAACGCAAAGACCTGTTCTTGGGTCTATTAATGCAACTTCTTAGCTATGTTCCTTTGTTTTTAGTCTTATCAACGTTCCGTAATCTAAGCTTGCTAATTTTATCCTTCTCATCTTTGGACATTGTGACCCTCTTGTTTATTATACGACACTTTTTATTGACTTAAATAAGCTACTATTTACAAATACTACTTATATAAGTCAACATTCTATTACTGTTAATTACAGAAAATCAATAATTATTCTCCATGTAAACAGCAGAAAAACTTAAAGATCTTTAAAAAAA
>CAZHUL010000037.1:0-7540 GCA_964535435.1 uncultured Gammaproteobacteria bacterium
ACAATTAACAAAAAATGTTTTAAAATTTTCTTTGTCAATAGTGCCACAAGATTTACCGAGAAAAGCTGAAGAATTAGAAAAAATAGTTGTAAGATTGGCAGAGTTGATACAAAAAGACGAAGAGGATATAAGAAACATAATAAAAGAATATGGCGCATATAGTTATGAATCCATTGATATTATGGATGATTTAGATTATGAAACAGCACTTTCTATTCAGATTGAAACTAGTGATTTACCTGGAATAACTATAGAAAAACGAAGTAAACGTTTATATTTAATGAAAGACGAAGAAGGGGAAAAACTTTTTTCTTTAGCACACTTATTAGGTTATGCAGGTAAATTAAATCCGGACGAGTTGGCAGAATTATACCCAAAAGGATATTTGCCAACAGACACAATTGGAAAAATGGGAATTGAAAAAACTTATGAAGAAGCTTTAAGGGGGAAATATGGCTACCAAAAAATCCAAGTAAATGCTTTTGGGAGAAAACAAAGTATATTAGCTGAAAAAGCCCCTATTTTAGGAAAGCATGTACAACTTAGTGTAGATGTAGAAATCCAAAATAAACTAGAAGAAATAATGTCACGATATTTAAAAAATAAAGAAAAAGAAAAAGCGGCTGCAGTTGTGATGGACCCAAGGAATGGAGAAATTTTAGCGTCTGTTAGTTTGCCTGCTTTTGATAATAATGATTTTTCTGGAGGAATTAGTTTAGAAAAATACCAAGAATATTTGAATAATAAAAATAACCCTTTGTTTAATCGCGTTATTAGTGGAACTTACCCGTCTGGTTCTACTATAAAAATGGCTATAGCAATGGCAGCTTTGCAAGAAGGTATTATCACAAAAACAACTTCATTTTTAAGTACTGGCGGAATTCAAGTTGGTTCTTGGTTTTTTGGGGATTGGAAATATGGTGGTCATGGAATTACCAATGTACAAAAATCACTAGCTTGGTCTGTAAATACCTTTTATTATTACATTGGAGGTGGTTATAATGATTTTCAAGGACTTGGTGTGGGTAAAATAGTGGAATACTTAAAAAAGTTTGGTTTTGCAAAAAAGTTAGGTATTGATATTCCGGGAGAAGCCGATGGATTTTTACCCTCCAAAGAATGGAAACAAGAAGCAAAAAATGAAAGTTGGTATGTTGGAGATACTTATAACTTATCTATTGGGCAGGGGGATGTTTTGGTGACACCCCTTCAAATTGCAAGTTTAACCTCTGTTGTTGCGAATGGTGGAACGCTCTATCAACCAAAAATTGCTCAAAAAATAGTAGATCCTGAGACCAAAGAAGAAACAGAGGTTAAAACTACTATTTTGAATGGACATTTTATAAATTTAAGTAATGTACAAACAGCACAGCTTGGGATGCGAGAGTGTGTGGTTTATGGTTCTTGTAGAAGACTTTCCTCACTTCCAATGATGGTGGCAGGAAAAACAGGAACAGCCCAATGGAGCTCAACCAAGGACAATCACGCTTGGTTTACATCTTTTGCGCCATTTAATAATCCGGAAATTGTGGTGACGGTGTTGGTAGAAGAAGGAGAAGAAGGAAGTGGAATTTCAACAGAAATTGCCTACGATTTTTATAAATGGTGGTATGAGTATAGATTCTAGTAAAATACAGTCTCCAAACTTCTGACTTCAGTCATTTAGAACAAGCGAAGCGATATAACAATTAGAACTTTTTTTGACTTTTCAAAAAAATAATGTTAATCTTTATTTGATTTTCCTATCATAAGGAGGGAAAAAATATGGAGTGGACACTTGAAGAGCTAAAACTTCTTGTCCAGATATTGGGCGAAGAAAATGCAAGAAAACTTCTTGCAGGTAAGGTTTCAATAGAGTTTAAAGAAGATGCTAAAAAAACTACTATAATTACTACTACTGGTCCAACATTACCTATTGTTGACCCAGACAAAATAGCCGAAGCATTGGGTGCCGAACGGTTTGGTCCCGTTCAGAAAAGTAAAAAGTTTAAATAACTTTTCAAAATTCAAAAGGATGTAACAACCAAGTTGCATCCTCTTTTTTTTATAATCAGTTGACATCATTTTACTATCTGATATACTAGGTCTAACCGCATTATGCGGTTGTGTTTTTATAATGTTAAAGAATAGTTATGACAAATGATATACAATACCTTTCTCAGGAGAAGTACGACGAACTAAAAGAAGAACTAAATTTTTTAAAAAAAATAAAGAAAATTGAAATAGCAAACAGAATAGACGAAGCACGCCAAATGGGTGATTTGTCTGAAAATGCAGAATATCATGCAGCTAGAGAAGAAATGGGCTGGACTGTTGCTAGAATTAGAGAAATTACAAGTATTTTGGACCATTCAGAAATAATTACAAAAAATAGCTCAAGTTTTGCGAGTATAGGCTCCACTATTTTTGTTGAGGTTAATGGAAAAGAAAAACAGTATACTATTACAGGGCCACAAGAAGCAGACCCAATAAATGGTAAAATTTCAAACGAATCTCCATTAGGGCTTGCATTTTTGGGTAAAAAAAAAGGGGATGTAGTAGAAATCTCTGTACCATCAGGGCTACAAGAATATAAAATTTTGAACATTCAATAATATTAAAAGGGTATGAGTACAAACGAAGTAAATATAAATGACGAGCGTTCGGTTCGTCTTAAAAAACTCCAAGATTTGCAAGAATTAAATATAAATTCTTATCCATCAAAAACATCTAGAACGAACACACTTGCAGAAGCACTAAACGCAAAAGAAGGTGATAAGTTTGTTTGCGTTGGAAGAATTATGATGAAAAGGGAAATTGGTAAACTAACTTTTATACAAATTGAAGACGAAAGCGCAAGGATGCAAGTAGTTTTTAAACAAGATAATTTAGAAAAAGAAAATTATAAACTTTTTGTAAAAAAAGCAGACATTGGAGATATCGTTGAAGTTTCTGGAAATTTTTTTATTACAAAAACAGAGGAAAAATCAATTTTGGCCGATAATTGGAAAATGTTGAGTAAATCGCTTCTTCCTTTGCCAGACAAATTTCATGGACTTCAAGATGAAGAAACAAAATTTAGAAAAAGATACTTAGATTTAATAATGAATAATGATTCTAAAGAACTTTTTAGAAGAAAGAGCAAATTTTGGTCTGCAATTCGTGAGTTTCTTGTAAGTGAAGGTTTTTTAGAGGTAGAAACACCGGTTTTGGAAACTACAACCGGTGGTGCAGAAGCATCTCCTTTTGTGACTCATCACGATGCATTGGATATGGATGTTTATCTCCGTATCTCAATGGGGGAATTGTGGCAAAAAAGACTAATGGTGGGAGGTTTTGAAAAAACTTTTGAAATAGGTCGTCAGTTTAGAAACGAAGGGATGAGCAGAGAACATCTTCAAGATTATACCCAAATGGAATATTACTGGGCTTATAAAAATTATGAAGACAATATGGAAATGGTTGAAAGAATGATTAAATTTGTCGCAGAAAAAACTTGGGGGACTTTAAAATTTAACTTAAAAGATTTTGGGGAAATTGATCTTGGCCAAAAATGGAAAAGGTTAGATTATGTTTCTGCAATAAAAGAAAAACTAGATATAGACGTATTAACTTCTTCTGAAGATGACTTGAAAAAGAGGCTAGACGAGATGGGTTCAAAATATGAAAGTAATGCACAAAAAGGTAGACTGATTGATTTAATTTGGAAACAAATACGTAAACAATATAAGGGGCCATTATTTTTGGTGAATCACCCAGTAGAAGTTTCGGCTTTGGCAAAAAGAAAAGAAGATAATTTGGAATTAACAGAAAGGTTCCAGATTATTGTTGCGGGAAGTGAGCTTGGAAACGGATACTCGGAGTTAAATGATCCCATAGATCAAAAAGAAAGATTCCAAAAACAATCTGAAATGAGAGAGGGTGGGGACCAAGAGGCACATATGTACGATGCTGATTTTATAGAAGCTTTAGAGCACGGTATGCCACCTACAACAGGCTTCGGAATATCAGAAAGATTTTTTGCTTTCTTTGAAGATAAACCAGTTAGAGATTGTGCTTTATTTCCACTAATGAAACCGGAACAAGAATAATTATGAAAAAAGTATTGGTTTTTGGAACTTTTGACATTTTTCATTATGGGCATTTACAACTTCTTAAACAGGCAAAAAAATTAGGAGACCAACTTACTGTTGTAATTGCTCGAGACGAAAACGTAATAAAAATAAAAAAAATAAAACCATATCACACAGAAAAAGAAAGAATGGAAATAATGAAAAGCTTAAAAATGATAGATAGTGCTATTTTAGGAGACAAAAAAGATGTTTACAAAGTAATAAAACAAGAGAAACCAGACGTAATTGCATTGGGTTATGATCAAAATGTTTTTGTAGATAAATTAGAAAATTATTTAAAAAAAGAGAAAATAAATAGTATAATTGTAAGACTTAAATCTTACAAAGAAAAAAGATTAAAGTCGCATTTAATAAAAATAAGCGGTAGAAAGACTCAAAACTAAAAATATGTTAGATATTAATTTTATTCGTCAAAATGTAGAGATAGTTAAACAAAGCATAAAAGATCGCCTTGTAAATTTAGATATAGATAAGTTATTATCTGCAGATGATAAAAGAAGAGAAATTATCGTTAGATTGGAAGAAAAAAGAGCTTTTAAAAATAATAGTTCAAAAACTAAACCAACACCAGAAGAAATCGAAGAACTAAAGAATCTTGGTCTAGAGATAAAAAAACTGGAAACAGAACTAGAATTTGTAGAAACTGAGTACTCTAGGCTTATTAGACAGGTTCCAAACTTAATTCATCCGGATGCACCAAGAGGAGGGGAGGAAGATTTTAAAGTCCTACAAACTATTGGAAAAATTCCAGAATTTGATTTTGACGTAAAAAACCACAGTGAGTTAATGGAGAATCTTAATATGGTTGATTTTGAACGTGGAGCAAAAATTGCAGGTTCAAAATTTTATTTTTTAAAAAATGATGCTGTTCTGTTGGAAAGAGCTTTAATTTCTTATGGTCTAGAAGTTCTTCAAAATTATGGTTTTGATTTGATGATTACTCCGGATTTGGCAAAAGACGAGATTTTAGAGGGTGCTGGTTTTAATCCACGTGGTGATGAAGATCAAATTTATAAAATTGAAAAAGAGGATTTAAATTTAATTGGAACCGCAGAAATTCCTTTAGCCGGTTATCATTCCAATGAAACCATTGATCTATCAAATGGGCCAATAAAGTATGCCGGACTTTCACATTGTTTCCGCAAAGAAGCTGGTGCCTACGGGAGAACGAGCAAGGGCTTATATAGAGTCCATCAATTCAATAAATTGGAAATGTTTGTTTTTTGCAAACCGGAAGATAGTGAAAAGGTGCACTTAGAACTATTGGAAATAGAACAAAAAATTTGTAACGGCTTGGGTTTTTCTTACAGAATTATAGATATAGCAAGTGGAGATTTAGGTTCTCCAGCATATAGAAAATACGATTTAGAAGCTTATATGACTATGGTGGATGAGAATGGTGGTTACGGTGAAATTACAAGCGCTAGCAACTGTACAGACTACCAGGCACGCAGACTAAATATTAAATATAAAAAGGAAGACGGTTCTACAGAATTTGTTCATACATTAAATGGTACTGCAATTGTTGCTTCAAGGTTCCCAATCGCAATCATAGAAAACTTTCAACAAGAAAATGGAAGCATTTTAATTCCAAAAGTATTGCAAAAATATCTTGGCAAAGAAAAAATTGAAAGAAAATAGAGTTTTTGTTTCATTACAAAATAGTTAAATATTACCAAAAAATTTTATGCGAATAATAATAACTTTTTTATTATTTTTTAGCGCGTTGTTAGAGTATGCCGAGTATACCTCTATACTTCAGTTTGCCGATTACAGGTTGGATCGGACAAAAGACTATTTTTTTTCGAGAGGTGGCTTTAAGTCTCTGTCTAAACTTCATCTTTTGTGGAAAGTTATTGCTTTGTTTTTAATTTATCAACCAATTTTTTATTCATACGCCCTACATATAATTTTTGCAATGCTGCTTCTAGATGTTCTATATAGAATTTTATTTTTTGATAAGAATAAATTTCCTACTTTTACATTTAGATCTTTTTTAACTTTATTTTTACCAATTTGGCTAGATCTTATGCTTGTTATATTTTTTATAGACAAGCCGTTTGTTCTGTTCATTTTGTTGCTTAGACCTATTATTTTTACAATAACCTCCGTTTTTCTATTGCCTATTTTTTTTGTTCTAAGAAATTATTACATCAAAAAAGCCACTAGAAAAATGCGTACTTTAAATAATTTGAAAGTTGTTGGTATTACTGGAAGCTTTGGAAAAACAACTGTAAAAGTATTTTTATCACAAATCCTTGCGAAGAAGTTTAAAGTTATCCACACCCCAAAAAACATAAACACAGAGCTTGGAATCGCTAAGTTTATATTGCAAAGCGATTTAAGTAGTTATGATATTTTTATTGCTGAAATGGGTGCTTATGGTAGGGGAGAGATAGAAGTAATGACTAAAATGACAAGGCCAACTGTTGGTATATTAACCACTATTATAGAACAGCACTTGGCACTTTTTAAAAAAATAGAAAATATACAACTGGCAAAGTTTGAGCTCCTCTATTCAATACCGGAGCAGGGAACCTCCATCGCAAATATAGATAATAAGTATATAAAAGAATTTCTTCCAAATGTAAAATCTAAAATTCAAACTTTTGGATCGGTAGGAGCTAATAATCCAACTTGTTTAATTAAAGAAGTAGTAGAAAATGAAAAAGGTATTATAATAAATTTTGAAATAAATAAGGAAAACTGGCAGATTTCGGCTCCACTTTTAGGGAAACACCAAGCACATAATTTAGCATCTTGTGTATTGGTCGCGATTTCGTTCGGAATGTCTAAAGATGAAATAACTGAAGCTTGTAAAACCCTTAAGGTGCCAGAAAGAACAATGAAATTGATGAGATATGGAAGTTCTATTCTAATTGATGATAGTTATAATGCAAATCCGGAAGGATTTATTGCTGCATTAAAATCTTTAGATGTTTTTGATAAATCTTATAAAAAGATAGTTATTGCAAGAGGTATGTTTGAATTGGGTGAACAAACAATTCAAAAACACAAAGAAGTTGGCGAAGAAATATCTATACATTCAGACAAATTAATTCTGACAACTCAAAAACCCGGTCAACTTTTTGAGGCTGGTGTTGATATTAATAAAACTAGTATCTCCTATAAAATAGACTCAGATGAGCTCCTAAAATATCTTATTAAACTTAAGGAGAGTAAAAATGTCATTTTGTTGGAGCATAGACTTCCTGTGGATGTTTATGAAGCGTTATTAGAAGACAAAGAACTAAAAGATTTTCAATAATTCTATATAAGTAGAACATGAAAACCAAGAAGAATAGTAAAATATACAAATTCAGCGATAATAAAAATAGTAGCTCTAATCCGTTTAAAGACAAAAATAAACACAATACACTTTTGTATAAATTTGGATTTGTTATAATTATAATAAGCCTTTTTTTTAC
>CAZHUL010000038.1:0-7442 GCA_964535435.1 uncultured Gammaproteobacteria bacterium
GTGGAGTAGGCTCGCTTTTTCTTTTTATTTATTAATGCTTAATTCTTTCTTATTTTTTGTTATTATATATCCAATTAAAAAACAAACAAAAGATTGGTTTTTTTATGCATTTTGGATAATTACTATTGGTTTTTTTATTTTAACATTAACCCCACTTTTAGTAGCTGGAGATATAAAAATTATAAATGGTTTTATAACAGGTACATTAGGGCCGTTAATTGGTCCATTCAGTATTTACTACACATTAACAATAATAGTTAGTCTGCTTATTTTATTCATAAAAAATTGGAAGTATAAAGGTATAAACAAAATTAAATTAGCATATATAACAATAGGTTTTTCTGTTTTTGCTATACCAATGATTATCACAAACATGATACTTCCAGTTTTTTTTCTGATGTTTCAATATAATAATCTTGGCCCCCTCTTCTCTTTCCCCATGCTTGCAATTATTGGTTATGCAATTGTAAAATACCGCTTTTTGGATATAGAAGTTATTATAAAAAAAGGTGTTATATTTTCTATAATTTTTGGATCTATAACAACCGTGTTCATTACAAGTATACTATTTGCCGGAGAAATTATTGGTCAAACTTATGCCCTAGTTTTAGCGGCAACAATTGTGACAATAGGTTTTGTACCATTTAAAGAATTTATAGAAAAAATTACAAATAAGTTATTCTTTAAAAGACAATATCAATTAAAAAAAGCTTTAGAAGATTTCAATAATCTTTTAATTTCAGAACATGATTTAAATGATTTACTTAAAAAAACAGCACAAAAAATTAAGGATTATTTACAAACAGAAACAGTCACGTTTGTTCTTAGGGATGACAACTTCAAAAAATTCCACACTTCTAATGTTTTTGGCGATAGAAAAAAATTGAAAATTGAAAAACAAGAAGATCTAATAAATTATCTTTCCAACCAAAAAAACACCGAAGCATTTTTAGACGAAAAAACAAAAATTATTTTTCAGGATCATTTAGAATATAAACTGGAACACTTACATTCTTTTAAAAATGGAACAAATAAAAAAATTAAAGCAATATACAAACTAATGAATAAAAAGAAATTTGAAGCAATAGTTCCAATATATTCTCACAATAGTAACGGAAAACTAATTGGATTTTTAATTATAAGTAAAAAGAAATCTGATGATCCATTTTACGATAAAGACATAAGTTTAATTGACCAAATAACAAAAGAAGTTGTTTATCCTATTGAACACTCAGAAGTACTTAGAAAACTTCAACAGACTGATAAAATTAAAACAGAATTTATTAATGTCTTGTCACTTCACTTAAGAACACCTCTTTCGTCTGCACTTTGGGATTTAGAAATATTATTAGATGGAGATGTTGGTAAAATTAATAAAAAAACAGTTGATTATGTAAAAGAAATTCATAATAAACTTAACAATTTAAACGGTGGCTTAAATTCATTATTTACATCTTTGGAAATTTCAGAAAAAATAGTAAATCTAAAGAAAGACCCAAATGAATTCTTTCAAGATATTTTAACTCCTGTATTAGAAAAAACTGAAATTAACGCAAAAGCAAAAGATATTAAAATTAAAATATCTACACAATCAAAAGAAATTACTATTAATTGCGATGCGAAAAAAATTAAAAATATTTTAGAAGTATTAATTTCTAACGCAATAGACTACAGTCCTAAAAAAAGTACTATAATCATTTCTGCTGAAATTAATACTGAAACAGATAAATTTATTATGAGTGTTCAAGATGAAGGTGTGGGTGTGTCAACAAAAAATAAAGAATTAATATTTGAGAAGTTTTTTAGAGGAAACGAAATCAAAAAAATAAAACCAGAAGGATTGGGAGTAGATTTATTTATTAGTCGTAAATTTGCGCAAAAACATGGTGGTAACCTTTGGTGTGAAGGAAAAAATAAGAAAATAAAAGGAGCAAAATTTATTTTAGAAATACCTAGTAAATAACAGACACTTTAAACTAAAAACCACGGTAATTCCGTGGTTTTTAGTTTAAAAAAATACTCTTAATTTATAACACCTCCTCTAAACTTAGAACTACAACAGGTTCCAATGTTAAGTTCATCTCCACGCCCCTTTCTACCGTTTTGTACGTTGTAGAAACTGTTACAATTGTAGTACCTGCAATAGATCCGGAAATATTTACACCACAATCATATGAAATCATATTTATAGATGATACGTTAAACAAGCTATCATTTTGTAAATTTATTAAAACTTCGTCAATACATGCGTTTAGTCTTTCTTTTGATTGAACAGCAATAATTTGTTCATCTAAATCCAAAAATGTTAAAAGACTAGTCCGTGCAAAAGCAAGAAAAAAAATAAAAGAAGTCACACCAACAACTATTAAAAGAAGTATAAGCACAACCCCATTATTATCTTTTTTTATGCTCATATTAAATTTCCAAAATACTGTGATTAAAATTTATTGTTGTTGAAACTCCAAGACTATTAGAATTAAAGCCGCTTTCGGATACGCTAGCACCCTCTATTTTTAGCTCTATGTTCAAACCAGTCAAAACATTTGATGAATTTCTAATTGCATAAACTCTCCATAAACCTACATTTAAATCCGGATCTGTAATCCATTCTGTTGTACTGGCTGTTTCGTCTACTAAACGCAATCTTTTTATAATTTGTCCGTTTTCTGCAAAAAAAGCGGTTGTTGTTACACTTTCCAAAATTAAATTATCTCCATTTTTATTTTGAAAAACTATTTTACTGTTCTCTACTCCTAAAATAGAGTTTGTTATATTAAAAGATGTGGCATTTTTAAACTGAAATTGTACTGTAGAAAGAATAACAGAAGTAGAATTTGTAATTCTAGATTTAACATCCAATTTTGAATAATTAGAAGTTGTACTTAAAAAAAACAGAACTAAGGCGGGTAAAATTATGGCCAATAAAGCCATATAAACTATCAATCCGACCAAACTTAATCCTTTTTGATTTTTCATATTAATAAGTTGGTACAAAGTTTCCGGTGCTTACGGAGGATCCATCACTAAAAAATACAGTTAATGATATTGTAGAACCCTCCATAATATTAGTAAATTGAGTCTTCTTTAGCTCAACCATGTCATGACGTTCTAATTCTGCATGGTACAAAAAAAGTTCTGTGCCAGAAGATTGATAACCACTGGGACTACCAGGTCCGCTACTAGACCAAACTTTGTCATAATCCATAAATACTTGGGTTATTTGTGTATTATAATCCCAAGTTAAAATTATACTATTTACAGCTACTTCATCGTCAACATAATCGTCACAATTATTTGTAAAATATACTTCACGTAATTGTTTTCCACCAGACCAAGAAGCAGAGGAAACGTCAACAAGCACACAAGATGTTTCACCAACAAAACAACTACCAACAGGATTTTCCCAATTCGTTCTAAAACTTTCAAGTGAAATATCTCTTGTTTCTCCATTTGTATCTTGCCAAGAAACATTACTTTCTATTTTAAAAGTGTCTGCGTCAACTGTATCAGCCGGATTTTCACTTATGACGCAACTTAAATCTCGTTTTACGCTACTTACAACTACACTTCTAGAAAATTTACCCAAAGTTTGTGGACCATTTTCTAAAAGTTGCCAACTTCCTGTGTCTGTCGTGCTAGTAGAAAAATGGAGACTACCACTTGCAGTCACAAATAAATCACCAAAACTAATAGTTTTTGTAGCCGAAATTCCCTCTTGTGCAAACCACAATCCTTCTTGAAAATCTGTACTTTTTGCACTCTCAAAACTACTAATTAAAAGTAGGCTCGTTAAAGAAACTAAAAGCAAAGCCATTAAACCTATTGCTAAAAGCGGTTCAAAAACAGAAAAACCCTTTTTATTTAAAAAAATATTCATATTATCTCCAAGTCGCAAAACCATGTTTTGAAACCACTATTGTTGTAGTGCTATTAAAAGCTTGTATAGAAATTTCTCCATATTGACTAGTTTCTCCAGAAAAAGAATCAAAAATAATTTCGTGATCATTACCATCTGAAACATCCACGCCACTTACAGATACATCTACAAACTGAATGCTATCGGAAAATTTCATATTAATATCTTTGTCCACTTCTCTGGCAACATAGCTACTTCCAGAAAAAATAACAGCGCTTTCAGTTTTTCTACTAATTTCATCATAAGGAAAATAGACACCCCAAGAGGTGCCGTTTGAGCCGTTTCTGGCTTTGTTTGCTGCAGAATTAATAACAACTTCGACTTCTTTTAATCCAATTTCTGATATTACATTTTGAAAACTCGTAAAAACCCCAAAACCGGCTAGAGAAATTATCAAAAATATACTTGTCACTATTAAAACTTCTAAAATTGTAAAGCCTTTTTGTGTCATGTTCCATTTACTGATCCTACTATTGTATAAATTGGAGTAATAATAGATGAAGCTAAAAGAGCAACAACAGCACCAATCAATAATATAACAAAAGGTTCCAAAAGTGTAGATAAATTTTTTGTAGTATTATCAATTTCTTGTTCATAAAATTCTGCCACATAAGATAACATTTTATCTAAAGTTCCTGTTTCTTCTCCCACTTTAATAAGTCTGGTGGCTAATACTGGAAACATTTTTTTATGTTTTTCTAATACACTGCTTATAGAACCACCGCGAACTACCTCTTGTTCAACTTTTTGCATTACCTTTTTATATTGTTCGTTCTGCAAAACTTTTGTGGCAATTTTTAAAACTTCATGCAAAGTCATTCCACTTTTTAACATTGTTCCCATCAATCTAGTAAACCTTGCTATATTTGTATCTCTAGATAGTTTTCCTGCAACTGGCAAACGAAGCAAAATCCAATGTAAAAGTGGTTTAACAATTTTTAATTTTTTAAATATTGATAAAAATAAAAAAAATCCAATAAAACCAAAGCTCATCAATAAATAATGGTCTCTAAATAAATTGGAAATTGCTAATAAAATTTTTGTGCTAAGAGGAAGTTCTATATTTAATGCATAGAATAATTCAACCAAATTTGGCATTACAAATATAACAATTCCCACAGAAACAACACCGGCAACAGTAAGAACAACAGATGGATAAACAAGAGCTCCTTTAACTTTTTTCATTAATTCATACTCCTTTTCCATTTGGAGTGTTAAATTTTCTAAATTATTTTGTAAAGTTCCAGAACTTTCACCGGCTTTTATTAAACTTATAAAAACGGAAGAAAAAATATGAGGATAAAGCTCCAAACCAGAAGAAAGAGTTCCACCTTTTTTTATATTACTTTGTAAGGTTTTTAAAATTTTTAATAATGAACCAGATGATTGCTCTACTAAAATATCCAGAGCCTCGTCAATTGTAAGCCCAGAGCCAAGCAAAACATTTAAATACTTAGTAAAAAGCATCAATTCTGTATGTTTTAATTTTACACTTATT
This sequence comes from uncultured Gammaproteobacteria bacterium, assembly GCA_964535435.1. Taxonomy (GTDB): domain Bacteria; phylum Patescibacteriota; class Patescibacteriia; order Magasanikbacterales; family UBA922; genus JAKITS01. The sequence goes on from CAZHUL010000038.1 coordinate 5,415, forward strand.
CTATTCCAAAATAAACTATTACCTTTTTTATTTGGTTTTTCAATTATTGAATGTTTTTTATGAAGTTTTTTTTTCATTTTTATAATTTTATTCCTGCATAACTCGTACAAATTCTTCTAAAGTTGTATCTCCGGAAGCAACTTTTTTTATTCCATCTTCTGCCATTGTTGTCATACCTAATTTAATCGCAGCCTCTTGTAATTTAGTGCTGTTTACCCTCTTCAAAATTAACTCTTGAATTTCTGGTGTATTGTCTAAAACTTCGTAAATTCCAAGCCTACCTTTATAGCCCGTATTTCCGCAATCAAAACACCCTCCGGCAACAGCAACTTTAATTTTTTCTTTATTACCAAACAATAACTTTACATATTCTAATTTTAGAATCCTTTTTGCTTTTGTTCTGGTGAGCGTTCTTTTTACTTTACAATCTGGGCAAAGTTTACGCACCAATCTTTGGGCAATAGCACAAATAAGAGTTGACGCCACCAAATAAGATTCTGTTCCCATATCTATAAGTCTTAAAACCGTAGTTGCTGCATTATTTGTATGTAAAGTTGAAAGTAATTTATGCCCAGTCATTGCAGCATTAACCGCAATTTTTGCTGTTTCTTCGTCACGAATCTCTCCTACCATAATTATATCTGGGTCTTGACGTAATAGTGAACGCAAACCAGTTGCAAAATCCATTTTTGCTTTTCTGTCTACTTGGCTCTGATTAACTCCTTCTATTTCAAATTCAACAGGATCTTCAATAGTTGTAATGTTAACCTCTCTTTTATTTATTTCTTCTAAAATTGCATAAATTGTTGTTGTTTTTCCACTTCCAGTGGGTCCTGTTGCCAAAATCATTCCCCAATTTTTATGGATTGCTTTAGAAACTTTTTTTAAATCATCTCCTAAAAAACCTAGCTGTTTTAATGTTAATTTATGAGATTTACCAGAAAGAAAACGCAAAACAGCCTTTTCCCCATTTGAAGTTGGAATAACAGAAGCACGCACGTCTACTCCTCCTCCTTCTGTTTGGAACTCAAAACGACCGTCCTGTGGAGCACGATGTTCGTCTGTTCTCATTTTTGTCAAAATTTTTAAAAGTGAGATTAAACGCAAATAAATTGTTCTATTTACTCTAAAACGATCGTACAAAATACCATCCACACGAATACGAATCATTGCTTCTTCTTCCCATGGTTCTATGTGTAAATCAGAAGCAGATTCACTTATTGCGGCATAAACCATTAAACCATTAAACAATTCAACAATTATATCTTGGACATGACTTTGTTTAGCGCTATCTATTAAGTCGTTTATTTTTTTATTACTTATATCTTTGCCTGTTGCAGCAAGCCTTCTTATTTCTTTTTCTTTTTTTTCATTATTTTCCACGTCCTTATCAACTTTTTTAGTTAGTTTTTCATTCTTTATTTTTTCTAAGTCTGATTTTTTAACTAACCTAAAATGATGGCTGGGATTTTTTCCATTTAAATTTTTCTTTTTAAAAATTGCCATACTCTTTGTTTATGTTGGTATGTTTTATTATACCACACTTTGCAATTAAAGATTGAGTAGTAATAATTAACATATTTTTTGTTCAAAAATCTATAAAATGGTATAATTATTAATAGAATATAAAATATGCAACTACCTGCATTTATACCAAAAAAGAATCTTTTTTTAGGAATAATTAGTTTATTCTTTGTAATTTTGATATTTAAAATTACAACTCCTTTAGTACTAACAGCATCTTCGGCAACCAAATTTGTAATTTTAAATCCGAACGATGAAACTGTAGGAACACCAATTACAATAACTGTTCAAGCTCAAAGAACTAACGGTAATGTTGACACAAATTATCAAAATGACATAACTTTGGTCACGGATGGTTCTGCTACTGGGGCTGGTTTAGTAGATATTGTCAATGGTATTGGAACAATAAATATTAACGATAATGTTGCTGAAACTGTGAACCTTTCACTTTCCGACACTCAGGGAACAGGATTAGATATTAGTTCTGTACAAGATGTTATTTTT
>CAZHUL010000039.1:0-7380 GCA_964535435.1 uncultured Gammaproteobacteria bacterium
ATTTGTCATTCCCGGCTCGATCGGGAATCCAGGGTTATTAACAAAGAAACGTTGATTCAAACTGGATCCCCAATCAAGTTGGGGATGACAGAACTGGATTTTCTATATCATGTTATCTGTATCATGTATCCTGTTTATAAAGTTATCAACACCCATTCTTTGACATAAAATACGTTAGATGTTTAGATAGAATTAAATTAATTTAAAAATATGTTTGAAGAAAAAGGTAAGGTTGTGTTGTATGTTTTTTTAACCACGCTTTTGATTGGTGGTGTTGCTATTCTATATAACGTCTTTCAAGACGTAAAAAGTTGGGGAGACGATACTGAAGAAGATCAAAATGATGTGGCTCAAGTAGAAAAAACAGAAGAAAAAGAAGTTGTTAAAGATGCTGTGGATGAAAAAGAGATAGAAATTTCAACTTCAACCATAGAAATAGTAGAAAAAGAAGTTATTAAAGAGGTTATTGTGGAAAAAATTGTTTATGTAGAAAAAAAACAAGAAGAAAAACCTGTTGTTAAAAAAGATTTAAAACCAGTTGTAAAAGCCGAACCGGCAACTTGTCCTGCCGATATGAAGTTTCAATGTTGGGATTTATTAAGTTGTTATGATTATGGTAATGGTTATGGCTCTCCGGCACTTTGGACAGCAAACACTCTAGAAGACGTTGCGCCAGCTTGTGGGCAGTGGGCAACAGATTCTGCACAACTTCCTACAAGTTGGCAATGTTGTTGCGGATATAGCGAAGACTGGCAAGAAAGTGGTAACAAATCTTGTCATTCACCAGCTTATACTTCAAATCTAACTTTTGAATAATATGTTGGATAAAAGACTAAAAATTTTATTGGCGATTGTTATTGTCTTACTTCTCGGTCGCGGTCTATATGTTTTGGTGATGAAGAAGGGCAATATCATAGAAGAACCTCAAGAACAACCGGAAGAAGTTGTTGTTTCTGAACCAATGGATGTAGAAATTACAGACCTAAAAGGCCCAAAACAAAAATATACCAACAAAACCTTAGGTTTCTCTTTTGAGTTCCCTGATGAGTTGGAATATCAAGATTATGGAAAATCAGATTATACAGATTATTATACATTTAGTTTAATAAATAAAGAATGTTTAAAATCTGAAGATTGTGAAACTCTTGGAATTTATAATAAGTGGTTAAGTTATTATGTTAATTTTAACTACTTAAATGATGATGAAACATGTGATTATAGGCATATAGATAAAGAAATAAAAGATTTATTTATAATTATGGATGAGCTTAGTTTTACAAAAATAAAATCTTTGGAAATGATAAATAATAAAGATTTTTTAATTAAAGAGGTTTTATATGAACAAAATTATGAATCAATAGGTACTTCAATGGTTAGCTATATATGTTCAAAAGATAATCTATTTATTAATATTGGCGGCATTACAGATATATATGAAAAAGAATCAGAAAAATTCAATCCGCTATATCTAGAGTTTAAAGAGGTTGTTAATTCATTAGAATCGCTGTCTAATTAAGACGGCCTTCTTTTACAAAATATCTATGTTAGGTGTTTTGTATTAAGGAGATGGGCTCTTTACAATTCAAATAAACAGACAGGGAGAGTGAGATGGGCAAGAAACAAACAGTTCTTTGGTTTTTAAGTTTGTCTTTGGTTGTTAGTTGTAGTTTTATGGAAAATTCAGAAAAAGAAGAAGTTTTGCCAGAATTAACCGATGGTAGTGGGGGAAGTTATTTTGAAGATAATGGCGAAATTACTTCGTCTGGGACTAACTTTCCAGCACCATGGTCTCCGGGAGATTTTTGGAATTATGGTGGTGGGTGGTGTTCTAATGTTAATAATTATAAAGATAGACAAAGTGCTCATTTTTATACAAAAAAAGATCATAATTGTATAGATATAAATTATATTAATAAAGGAGATAGTGATAAAGGAATGCCATTTTTCGCAGTTTTCGATGGTTGTGTTGTGGAGAATAAATTAAATGGTGGATATGGTAATTTATTAATTATTCAATCTTCTGAAGATAAAAATATTCAGTTTAAAATGGGTCATCACGATGAGTTGAGTTTTTTGAGTGTTGGAGAATGTATTAAAAAGGGGCAAATAATTAGTTATTGTGGAACAACTGGGAATTCAGATTATGCACATGGTCACTATTGTATCGAAGAAAAACAAAACGGAGTTTATTCTTCAATCCCATTTAATAAGATTGGAGAACATAATTATCGTGAAGATCTTTGTTTACAAGGAAATGTAATAGAAGTAAAATCAACAAATGATTTTGAATTCCAAAGAATTGAAACAGAATTTAGCACAAATTTCCTTGGTTCTATTGAAAATCAAATTATAGGTTATCGTGGAATCCATTGGTATTATGATTTTGTTGTAAATGGAAGTACCTCATTTTCTTCTACAAACCAAAATAATGTTCTAATTCAAGACTGGTTTAATTCAGCAGAAAATCGTCGGTCGGCAATTGTGTACGATGTGCTTCATGGCGCCAGACGAGGTTATGTTGTTCATTCCGGTTTTGCAATTGACGGAAATAAAGGTTGGCTTCAAGATTCTAATGGTGTTAATACTTCCGGTCCAAGATCCAAACTTGGTGTTCCAATTTCAAACGAATATATTGAAAATGGAACAACCTATCAGAACTTTATGTTTGGATATTTAACTTGGAAAAATGGAGTTGGTGTTTCGTACCATGAATATCCTGTGGATAATTACACAATAGGCGATGTTTCTCAGACTTTATATGGTGATGCAACTACTTTAACTATGCAAATTAAAGTTGTTGATCAGACATATCCAGTTCACTGGAGTAAAAAGTTTTCTTATCTTTTTGTAGATGCATACAACAAAAGTCAAAAAGATGGTCACTGGTTGGGTTTTCCAATTGAAAGTAATTTAACAAATGAAGCTTCTGTAGATTCTATTCTTAGCTCGCCAAATAATTATAAATATTTTATTCAAGAATTTTATAATTCAAACGAGTCTTTTTTGCAGAATTTCACAATTATATACGATCCGGATAATAAGGTAAGTTTAATTACAAACGGCACAGAAACTTGGGGTGGAGAAAATAAAGCGTATGTAATTAGAAGTGGTTTTTGGAATTTGTATAAGCAAATTTATATAAACGGGCAAGACGCTTTAGATTATTGTGGCGCGCCGGTTATGGACGAAAGTTTAGAAGTTCCTTATTGGGTTGAATATTATGCTGGAGATGTTTCTTCTTATCAAATTTTTGAGCGATGTTTTATGACTTGGGGACAAACACAAAACATAAATGTTTATCTTTTTGATAATGGAAACTTTAATTGTCATAATTTCAAAGATAATCCAAATCTTCCTGGAAATTATGTAACTTCATATTGTAGTATAGAACCTTGTGTAGAAGACGATGGTCAAGGTGGTGTAAATCCTAATAATTATTGTGATGATTACCAGCAACTCAATTGTTGGGATCAAGACACTTGTGGTGGAAATGGATATTGGAGTCCACAACTTTGGCATCCAAATCTTCCGGAAAGTTTTCCGCCAAAATGTAATTCAAATAGTGGTTTATCAACTAAGTATCCAACTAGTTGGGAATGTTGTTGTGGTTTTTCAGATGATTGGAGTAATGGTGGAAATCGAGTTTGTACTTCTGGAACGTGGGGAGAATATGGTGATGTTGAGCTTGTCGGCACAGCACCGGAACCAGAACTCCCAACTCCAAGTTGTCCACAGGTTTGTCCACAGGATATGCAGTTTCAATGTTGGGATATTTCTTGCACAAATTATGGAAATGGCTACGGCTCACCACCGCTTTGGGATTCGGCCTGTTATACAGACACTCCTCCGTATTGTGGAAATTGGAGTGGAGGGTCAAACAAATTCCCAACGGTGTGGCAATGTTGTTGTGGCTATGACAACGAATGGATAGATGGTGGAAATAATACCTGCAGATCATCTGTTTATAATGTTTTTTAAATAAGTAAAACCCTGCGTTAAAAAACGCAGGGTATTTTTTATTTCTTTCTTTCACTTCATCCTGAACGAAGCCGAAGGATCTCGTCTCAATTTCACTAAAACATAAACTCAAAAACCAAACAACAGTCCCTTCCTGTCATTCCCAGCTTGATCGGGAATCCAGAAACGTTGATTCAAACTGGATCCCCAATCAAGTTGGGGATGACAGGAATAGAATATTATTATTTATGTTCTGGCGATACTTTCTCGAGATCCATCAAGTCCCACTTCGTTCCGTTCTGGACGACACAAAAGAAATGACGAATTGTTTTGCTTGTTTTTATTCCTAATCCCAGAATACTTGAAATTAGTCCTAAAATTGTCAACGTTTAATACTTTTGGTTACCTTTTGGTGGTAAAAGGTAAATAGATAAATCTGGATTTTGAATTAAATAAAAAATACCCTACGTTTTTTAACGCAGGGCATAACTTATTTTACCAAGGATCACAATAAATTGGGGTATTTAAAGGTGGTGGATAACTGGGGATCGGTATTGGAAGTGGTAGTGGAGGTGGAGGGCCCCAATCATACCTTTCCGGTATATTGGACCATTTTGGTACATTATTTTCAAAATTCATATATAAAATAGTTCCTCCGCATACCATTTGACATTGTTGTTCAATTTTAACGTAGCCACACTCCAAAGGAAAACAACCGCCTGTATAATCGCCCAAACAGCAATTCATAGGAAGAGAATTGTGTTCACCACACAAATCATCCAAAACTTCTTTTGGGATTTCTGTATCATCTTTTGTGTCTTTTTCATTTTCAAATTCTTTTGTAATGTCAACAAAAAAAATATCCTCGGAATTTAAACCATCCACAGCCGGAGCAAAATTTTCGTCTCCACACGCTGGAATATAAAAAACAAAAAAACTAATTAGTAAGAACAGAAAAGCACTGGTTCGCTGGAGCATCGTTCACCTCCTTAGTTAAGTTTAAAAGAGCCTATTTTACTTTATCGTGTATCTGGTTTTTTTGCAATAAAAAAGACCCCAAAATGAATTGAGGTCAGAATTTTTCCTTAGTGAACAATCGTTATGTATGTGACAAGAACCAAAATAGCGACAAGGATTCCAACATAGAGTGGCCAAGTATCTCTTTTGATACTTCTCCAGTCATCCTCCCCAAGTGTGTGTTTGTTTTGAGTGTTGTTGCAGTCATCACCACAATCTTCACAAGTATCATCACGTTTTTCTTTGCTCATTTCTTATCCTCCTTTTCTGTCTAGAATCGAGCAGACGTATATTACTGCCAAATAAAATTTTTGTAAAGGGATTGTAGTGTTCTAATTATTCTATCACTTCATTTATTTTATTACCTCGCTTGTTTGAGAGTTAAAAGTTCATAAAGTTTATAAAGTCGAAAGTCCTTAAAGTCAACAGTTTTTTTCTTTTCTATTTTTTAGATTTTCTACTTATTTCTTGTTTTGCGTCATCCCGAGCGAAGCCGAGGGATCCACTACTTTAATTCACCAAAACACACAATTTTATAACCCAAACATCATTCCCCTTCTTTTTAAATTGTCATCCCCAACTTGATTAAAGATCCACCAGTTTGAACCAACGTTTCTGGATTCCCGGTCAAGCCGAGAATGACAGCTGTATGTTGTTTTTGGTGAAATAAAGCAGGGGATATTTCGACTCCACTTTGTTTCGCTCAATATGACGTGGTAAAAAAACGTCATCCTGAACGAAGCCGAAGGATCTCGTCTCAATTTCTCCAAAACATACAATCACAAACCAAATATCATTTCTTTTTCTACTTATTCCTTAGTTCTTAATTTTTAGTTATTGAATTGTCATCTTGAACAAAGTGAGAGATCCCTTAAACATTTTAAAAACAAAGTATAAACGATTTCTCATTTGTAGGGACTGTCGCCAAATACGCTTTCGTTAGTAAAATTTCTAAATTTTGAGCGAGACGAAAAGAAAAAATATTTTCCATGCAGAGTATCGGATATATTTTTTCTTGAAGTAGTAGCCAAAATTTAGGAATTTTAGTAGAAATGGTGTTTGGCGACAGTCCCTTGTATCCTCAAATTAGAAATGACAGAAAGAGAAGCGTTTTGGTGGATAAGTCCATTTGTGTACTTTATTAATTGTTAATTAAATCTGTGGTATAATAAACGTATTCATAATTTTGTTAGTCATGATAGACAACAAATTAAAAAAGATGCGTAATTTTTTGAAACATATTAATTATTTTTGCTTTAGTAAAAGGAATCTAACCACAAAGTTTGGTGTGTTTTTGTTTGTGATAGCTTTCGGTATTTTTATAGTTGCAAATCCTGTTTATGCACAAGGTGCGTTAGAAACCATAGGAAATTTTTTTATTGAAGCAATTGCACGGATATTTTTGGTATTGGCTAACTTTTTTATGGCCCTTACTATTTTTGCGCTTAGATATTTCGTAGAAGTAGCGGCTTACAACAACCATACTTTGGCGCCAACAGTAATTTTAGGTTGGACTATGGTTCGAGACGTTGCCAATATGTTTTTTGTGGTAATTTTGTTAGCCATAGCTTTTGGTACAATTTTAGGACTAGATCAATATGAATGGAAAAAGTTAACAGTTAAACTGGTTTTGGCGGCTATTTTTATTAACTTTAGTAAGCTGATTGCGGGAATAATTATAGATGCTGCCCATATTTTTACAATTACATTTTTAAACGCAATTGTGGCTACTGCCGGAGGAAATATTATTAATATGTTTGGTTTAGACAAGATGATGACTTTTGCTGGTTCGGCTATGAATAATCCTAGCGGAGAAGGTTTAATGATGAAAGTTTTGGGTGGTTCTGTCGCTGCATTTTTATTCTCTTTTATAGCTCTCCTTACAATCGGCGCCTATGCAGCAATAATGCTTTCTCGTATGCTTGTGTTGTGGGTTTTGATAATACTTTCCCCACTTGCGTATTTAATGTCTGTTTTACCGGCCACCAAAAAGTATGCAAGTGAATATTGGCAAGAGTTTATAAAATATGTAATTGCCGGACCGGTAATGGTATTTTTTCTTTGGCTTGCTTTTGCAACTATGGGAAGTGGAAACGTAAATCAAGAGGTTGCATCTCATGTTAATATAGAAAATGCAGCAATTAGTAACGAAACTACGGCAGCCGGAACCAGAGAATCAGAAATTAGCGCGTCTCTTAGTGCTGTAACAGAATGGGAATCTATGGCCAGTTTTTTTATAGCAGTGGCATTTTTGTTTGTAGGACTTCAACAAGTTAGTAAACTTGGCCTTGTTGGTGGAACATTGGCAGGACAAGCCACAGGTTTGGGAACAAAATGGGCAATGATGGCAACCGGTGCAGCAGCAGCAGGTTGGTTGGGTGGCAAGGCTTTGGCTGTTCCGGGTGG
>CAZHUL010000040.1:0-7376 GCA_964535435.1 uncultured Gammaproteobacteria bacterium
GTTTCTTACGATTTCACAAAAAGTGAAAATTGGCGGAGAGGGCGGGATTCGAACCCGCGGTCCGACTATAAGTCGGACAACACATTAGCAGTGTGCCGCTTTCGACCACTCAGCCACCTCTCCAATATTTTTATCTTTCTATTTTAATTTCCTGGCGGAGAGAGTGGGATTCCCCTTCGGGCCGGGGTGTTCGCTTACTCACACCCTTCTCATCCCACCTCTTTCTAATTTAATTTCCTGGCGGAGAGAGTGGGATTCGAACCCACGGAGGGCGCAAACCCTCAACGGTTTTCAAGACCGCCGCCTTCGACCGCTCAGCCATCTCTCCAGTTTTGTCAATTAATTGTTTATATTTCTATACCTTTTAATACGATAATAGTTTATCTTATTTTGTTCGGCAAGTCAATAGTATCAGTATTTTGCTTAAAATGGATATTTGTGTTATATTGAGCTTATATTTTTGCATAAAACTGTGTTAGAAAACGAAACAGACATTTTCGGTATTATGGTTGGTAACAAAACTACCAATCAAGATTGGCACGAAAGCAACCAAGAAGGGGAGCTTGCTATTGACGTTGTAGAAAAAGAAGATAAAATTATTATAATTTCTACAATCGCCGGCGCAAAACCGGATAGTATAGAAGTGTATGTACATAATGACCTACTTACTGTAAAGGGGTGCAGAGAATTACCATTAGAAGAAACCGGTGAAGGAAGTATACATTTAAACGAATGTTTTTGGGGTTCTTTTTCTAGAACAGTAGTTTTACCGGTAGATGTCCAAGGGCATAGAGCACAAGCAGAATATAAAAACGGAGTTTTAAAAATAACTATCCCCAAACAAATTATAGATACAAAAGTACCTATATTTATAGTAGAAGATTAAATTAATATGACTAATATTTTACAAGAAAAGAAGAAAAAAAGTCCGGCATTTATTGCACTAATTGTTTCTGCAATTGTTTTTGGGGTTTTTGTTGCACTTTTTGTTGTCACTTCAATAGTGGTTGGTATTCAATATTCCGATAGGGTAGCACCTGGGTTAAGGCTCGGTAATGTGAATATTGGTGGTTTTACAGAAGGTCAATTAAAAGAATTTCTCCAAAATAAAAATGACCAACTCGTTGGGACAGGTATAAATATATCTTTTGATACAAATGTAGGAAATAAAGAAACGACGCTTTACCCCGTGGTTGTAGCAGATGGAAATTCTTATGAACTAGTTTATACAGACATCCAAGCAGAGGCGGAGAGGATTCTTCGTTTCGGAAAAAGTGGTGGAATAATGTTGAAAGGGGTTAGTAATATAATTTCTGAGTTAGGCAAACCAAGTATTTCTTTAAAATATGTAGAAATAAATGATGAAAAAATTAAAGAAGAATTAAAAAGTCTTTTGAGTGATTATGAATCCGAAGCTGTTGACGCTGGGGTTATAATTACAAAAACCAATCCTTTAGAGTTCACAATTACAACATCATCTGTTGGAGTGGTTTTTGATTATAATGGGGCTGTGTCTCAAATTAAAGATCAATGGATAAATTTGGTAGTGCCAAGTGTAAAAGTTACACGAGAGGATACAGATCCAAATTTTGTAGAAGATGATTTGAATGGTACACAAGATGCTTTAAATAAAATATTTTTACACGGATCATTATTTTTGACTTATGATTTTTCTAATGCAGAAAATTTTATATTTAGAGGTAGAAAAACTTGGGAAATAAATACAAAACAAATAGGCGAATGGATAGAACCACAAAAAAAAGATGGAGTTGTGGTATTTGGTTTAAACAAGGAATCAACAATTTCTTTTGTTAAGGACGAGATAGCTTCCAAGGTAGATATAGAACCACAAGATGCTAAATTTTCTATAAGTTCTAGTGGAAAAGTAACAGAGTTTCAGGGTTCTAGAATTGGTTTTAAGGTTAATCTGGAAGAAAATTATAATATGTTGAATAATTTATTTATTAATAGAAATTATTTGGAGGAGGGGGTAGACCTGCAATTAGTTTCAAGTACGGTTGATTTGGTGATTTCTGAAGCGGAATCAGAAATTTCAACCGGAGATGTAAATGATTTGGGGATTACAGAAATTTTGGGAGTAGGAACTTCTGATTTTGCCGGTAGTCCCTCAAATCGTATCAAAAATATCCAAAATGCAGTTAATAAATTAAACGGAGTTTTAATTAAACCGGGAGAAGAATTTTCTACAATTAGATACACAAAACCTTATACAACAGAAGGTGGTTATTTGCCGGAATTGGTTATTAAAGGAGACGAAATAAAAGCAGAAATTGGTGGAGGATTATGTCAGATAGGAACTACTTTATTTAGAACGGCAATGAATAGTGGAATGAAAATTACAGAACGTCGCAACCATTCTTTGGTGGTTTCTTATTACAACGATCCTGTAAATCATTTACCGGGAACAGATGCTACAATTTATGACCCAAACCCAGATTTCAGATTTTTAAATGATACAGCAAATTATGTTTTGCTTGAAACTGATATAAATTGGAATACAATGGAACTTGTGTTTACACTTTGGGGAACGGACGACGGACGTGAGGCAAGTTTTACCCATCCTGTTGTTAGACGTTGGATTCCTTATGGGCCTACAAAAATAATTGAGACTACGAAATTGGCTCCCGGTGTAAGATCATGTCAGCATGCTTATACTGGTGCAGAAACTTTCTTTACTTATACTAGACAACTTCCCGGAAAAGACAAAGAAAATATTGTTTATGAGAGTTATTATAGGTCTTTGCCACAAATATGTTTGGTGGGTGTGGCTACTACGGCTACTCCACCGTGTGAGGGTGAAGCTTGTTCACCACCAGTGGCTCTTCCAGAATAATGGAATGATGTCTAAATCAAATTTTTGTTATTAAAATTTATGTTTTAATAGAAATAATATTTGATAATAAAATAGTTCCAATAAAAAATAGATAAAATTAAAAAAGCGGTACGAATTGTACCGCTTTTGTTTATGGTGTTGGCAAATCTTTCAATTCTTTTCCTACAATATCTTCTTGATAAAATCTGTCCAGCATCTCAATATCTTTTTTTTTCATTTCCGAACGTTTATATTCGTCTGGTGGTGTATCAGGGCCCAGATAAACAATAATTTTGGAAAATTTTTCGTTTATGTACTCAAAAGATACAACATCTATTGCACCTTTTGAAAATGCGTAGATATTACACTTTACATTATTTTGGGAATCATCGTATTCCCAAAAAATTGTATATCCATGGCGAATATCGCCAACACTACTATCATAATGTTCAATGGAGACAACATTACCTTTGTTGTTCCATCTAATCCACTTTCCCACACTTTTCCCATTCTTAAACCACAGAGAAGCACTTAGCTTTCCTGTGTCTGCATAATAACCTAGAACTTGACCGTCTGCCTGCCCAAACTCATTGATACAAAGATGAATAACTGCATTTTCTATAGAGGAGTCATCAACTATATAAACAGTTCCTACAGGACAATTTACTTTTGGTTGTTCTTTTTCAACAACTGGAACCTCATCTTTTTGTACAACATTTTTATTTCCGCATCCAAAAGATAAAAAAGCAAAAATTGAAACGAACATAAGAACACTAATTCGTTTTCCCATTTTCTCCTCCTTTTGTGAATGGGTAATTTTATATTCCCATATATAAAATAAAAAGGCAATAAAAAAGACAGTTATGAGCTGTCTTTATTCATAATAAATACATCGAGGCTTGCCTCGGTGCGGAAACTATTACTACAAAAATACCCCGGGGTTCTACCCCGGGGTATTTTTATTTAATATATACGTCTGCAGAAACCTCTTTTCCATTTTCACAGACAGTTTCTTCTACTATTACCAATGGATAATTTAAAAAGTAATTATATTTTCTTTCTGTATTTCTTACTATTTTAGGCGAGCTAAAATAGTAAAAGTCATTACTTTGCATAAGTAGACCGTTTACCCAAAAAGATTTTGTAGAAAGTTTACCATTTGCGTCGTAAGTTCTAGTTTCTCCATGTTTTTTACCATTTGAATATTCTGCATAAAGTATAATTTCTTTGGTTACAGTATCCCAGATTTCTTCGGTTCCATTGTGTAGGCCATTTCTGTAGATAGCCCGCCAATACAAAAAACCATCTTCTGTATATTGTTCAAGTTGCCCATTTATTTCATTGTTTTTAAATGTTGTTATATACCTTGTTTTTCCATTTTTATAAACAGTTTTATAAACACCTTCTTTTATACATGGTGTTCTAGGATTTTCTACTTCTTGTTCAACGCATTCTTCACTTTCTTTTACACAAAAATAATCTGTAATTCCGTTTATACTTTTGTAAGTTTGAAGAACTGTTCCTTCTTTACATAAATTTTCTATTGGTTGTAAAACTTTTTCAGCAACAGTAATAGAATTAAAACCAGAGCATCCAAAAATAAACGATGAAAAAATAAAACTAAGACTAATATTGTAAAGAACTGTACGCATTTCTTCCTCCTTTTTACAGATTTTTTCTGTATTTCCTCTTATTATTTTTTAACACACTTTTGAGAATAATACAAAAATAGCTTAAAATACATGTTTTTACTTGACATAATACAAAGTATATGCTAATATTCTACTTCGTAAGTAAATATAAGTTGGAGATAGATGATAAAAAATCTTGTTAAAAACTAATATCAATAGTTTTAAAGGTTTAGTGTCATCTGTATCCACGACAAGCATGAGGATGTGGCACTGGGTTACGCTGGCTCCGGCTCGCGGATTTCACGACTACATCTTCTTGGATACAGTAATAAAAAAACCACCTATTTCGGGTGATTTTTTTATTGACAAAAAAGGTTTTTTAAGTTATTATTTTTATACATTAAATCATGGTGGTTTAATGTATGATTTTACTTTTGGAAAAGAGGCGAAAAATGAAGTGTAAAAGATGCCAAGACACTGGTGTTATTGATACTGGTAATAATGACTTTCCTTGCGATTGTCCAGAAGGTAAAAAAGCTCTTTTTAATACTGCTGGCGTTGTTGGCCCGGTAACCGGCGATGAAATAAACAGACATTTCTTAAATAATTCTCCCGAACCAATACGAAAGAGAGATGGTTTGTTAGCTTCAGATTTGCCTGGAAGAAAAAAACAAGAGTAAATATTTTAGTTAATGACCTTTTTGTAAGAAGCAGAAAGGTCATTTTTTTATTGACAAAAAATTAATTTTCTACTCAACAATCTTATCAATAATTCCGTATTCCACAGCTTCTTTTGCATCCATAAAATAATCTCGGTCTGCATCTTTTTCAATTGTTTTAATTCCTTTTCCTGTATGTTTTGCTAAAATTTCGTTTAGTTTGTCTTTTATTTTCAAAATTCTTTCCGCATGAATTTTTATATCGCTAGCTTGTCCGTTTGTTCCTCCCATAACTTGATGAATCATAACTTCACCGTTTGGTAAGCAAAATCTTTTTCCTTTTGCGCCGGAAGCCAAAAGCACAGAAGCCATACTTGCAGCCATTCCAACACAAATTGTTGAAACATCAGATTTTATATATTGCATTGTGTCATAAATTGCCATTCCCGCGGTTACGGATCCACCGGGAGAATTTATATAAATTTTAATATCTTTTTCTGGTTCTTGGTTTTCTAAAAATAATAGTTGGGCAATAATAGAGTTTGCAACAACATCATTTATTTCTGTCCCAAGAAAAATAATTCTGTCTTTTAAAAGACGAGAATAAATATCATAAGATCTTTCACCAAAACTAGTTTTTTCTATAACTGTTGGAATTAATATTTGTGCGTTTATATTTTTTTCTTCCATATGTTTTTATATTAAGTTCTGCGCTTAGTATAGCAGGTTTATCTTAATTTGTGAAGGTTTTTAAGGAAAAAAGTTAAAAGTTTATAAAGTTCGTAAAGTCAAAAGTCGGGATAGAAAGGAATAATGTTTTGTTTGTAGTTGTATATTTTCGTGAATTGTTGAGGGGAATCCTTCGGCTTCGTTCGGTATGACGTTAGAGAACAGCAAATTAGGCAGATTAAGTAAGAAAAATTAGGAAGTCGAAAGTTTACAAAGTCTATAAAGTCAAAAGTCTTTATTGTCATTCCCGGCTTGATTGGGAATCCAGAAACGTTGATTCAAACTGGATCCCCAGTCAAGCTGAGGATGAAATTTCAAGAACATTGGAATATTTTTAACAAGCGTCAGCGATTCTTCCTTTCCAACCAAGCGAAGCGATTCATCAAACGTAGTGAAGCGAAGTGATACATCAAATCAAGTGAAAAGAAGTGGTCAATCAAGCGTAAGCGATTCATCGTTTTTACTTTTTCTCAAGAAAAGTAAAAACTTTTTCCAATACTTCTTCAACAGTACCTTTTATTTTAAAGCCAGCAGCTTTTTTGTGACCACCTCCACCAAGTTTTTTTGCGTATTCGGCAACATCTATATTTTCATCGTTAGAACCCCTAAAACTTCCTTTTACAAAACCGTCGTTGTCTTCTTTTAATATCAGGCGAATTTTGGCGTCGCTTATAGAATTCATAAAATTTCCAATGTGTTCAACATCTTCCGTAGTAGCATTGTTATCTATTAAATCTTTTTGTGTAATATATGTGTAGGCAAAACTATAATCATCTTTTTTTGTAAGGCGTGATAAAATAATTCCCCACATTTTTAGAGATTGTATGGATTTATTTGTATATTGATTTTTTTGTATTTGGGATAAATTTGCCCCATATTCCAAAAGTTCTCCAGTAGTTTGGATTGTTTTTGATGTTGTGTTTGAGTTTTGAAATCTGTCTGTATCTGTGATAATTCCAGCTAACAAACACGAGGCCATTTTATGGTTTACCTTTATTTTGTTTTTAGTAAAGAAACCATAAAGTATTTCTGTAGTTGAACAAGCATCTATATTTACAAGGTTCAAATTACCGTATAAAGTGTTGGTTGGATGGTGATCTATGTTTATTACAAAACTTTTTGTTTTTTCTAAATAATCTTTTAATCCGGTATAATCCGAACTTCCTGTGTCAAAAATAATTATTAAGTCAAAATTTTCCTTAAGAATTTTTTCATCGTAGGTAAATTTTTCAGAGTTTGGAAGAAAGAATAATTTTGGTGAAATTTCTGTGGTACAAAATCCTTGATAGTTTTTATCAATAGAAGTTAAAAATTCCATAAATGCTGTTATAGAACCTAAGGCATCTGCATCTGGATTTTGATGAGGAATCAGCAAAATCTTTTCAGATTGTAAAACCTTATTATAAATTTGTTTCATTATTCTTTCCGGCATATCATTTTTTTCTATTTCTTTCTAATTCCCATTTTCAGAACACTTGAAATTTTTGGACTAATTTTTTATTGTCATTCCCGACCTGATCGGGA
>CAZHUL010000041.1:0-7319 GCA_964535435.1 uncultured Gammaproteobacteria bacterium
GCACAACTGGTTTTTATACAAACTTTTTGATTTTTAATAACAAAAAATTGTATGTTATATAAACTTATGTTGTATTTTAAACAAATGTAAAATTACTTAAATTAAACAAAATTTACATTCACACAATTATTATATTTCTAAAACTATTACAGATTATTTGTTTAAATACCTAACTTAATTTTACCAAGATTGATACAGAAAAAGCAAATGAAAAAAATTAAATTAATTTTTACTTTTTCTTCTCCACTCTTCTATTTTTTTATGATCACCACTTAGTAAAATTGTCGGGACTTTCCAACCTTTAAAATCTTCCGGTTTTGTGTATTGTGGATATTCAGGTTCGCCTCCTTTTTCACCTTTTCCAAAAGTTTCTTCGTCCAAAGATTTTGGATTTCCCAAAACTCCTGGAACTAAACGACTAACAGCTTCGGTTATTATTAAAGCTCCTAATTCTCCACCCGCTAAAACATACGGACCAATTGAAATTTCTTCGTCTACCATTCTTTCTACAACACGTTGATCTACTCCTTCATACCTCCCACACACAAAAGTAAGCTCTTTATACTTAGAAAGTTTTTCTGCCATTCGTTGGTCAAATTGTTTACCACGTGGAGAAAGTAAAATTGTTTTTTTCTTTTTAGAAATTTCTCCTTTAAAAATTTTTTTAATCTTTGAAAGACCATCTACGGTTTTAAAAGGTATCGCATCTAAACTTTTTAATGCGATGTAAATTGGTTCTGGCTTCATAATCATTCCCGCTCCCCCACCATACGGAGTATCGTCAACTTTATTGTGTTTATTTTCAGAAAAATCTCGCAAGTTAATAGCGTTAATTTTTATAAACTTATTTTTTTGGGCACGCCCCAAGATACTCTCATTTGAATATTGTGATATTAATTCTGGAAAAATTGTAATTATATTAAATTTCATATATCTATTGTATCAAATTTATAAAACAAAACCACATCTTTCTTGATGTGGCTAAGTTTTTTAAAAAGTTTTTTACTTTCTACCTTCAATTATTTTTGCTTCAACATTTTTTGGAGCTGGTGCGTAATGCTCAAATTCCATTGAATAACTAGCACGACCTTGTGTCATAGAACGAAGTTCTGTTGCGTATCCAAACATTTCAGAAAGTGGTACAAGTGCTAATATAATTTTTGCACTTCCACGGTCTCCCATTTGTTGAATTTGTCCACGCTTTGAACTTATATTACCCATAACATCTCCCATATAAACTTCTGGTGAAGTTACTTCTACCTTCATAATAGGCTCAAGAATAACTGGATTTGCTTTTAGAGCTGATGCTTTAAATGCCATACTTGCCGCCATTTTAAAAGCAATTTCTGAAGAGTCCACTTCATGGTAACTTCCATCGTAAACTATAACTTTTAAATCAACAAGTGGATAACCGGCCAAGATACCTCTATCCATTGATTCCCTCATTCCTTTTTCAATAGCTGGGATGTATTCTCTTGGAATTGTTCCACCTTTGATTTCATTTACGAATTCAAATCCTGAACCACGTTCAGTCGGCTCCATACGAATTAAACAATGACCATATTGACCACGTCCGCCTGACTGTTTTACGTACTTTCCTTCTGCTTCTGAATTAGTAGTAATAGCTTCTTTGTATGCAACTTGAGGTGCTCCAACATTTGCGTTTACTCCAAATTCACGTTTCATACGATCCACAATAATTTCCAAATGAAGTTCCCCCATTCCAGAAATAATTGTTTGGAAAGTTTCGTCATCAGTTTTAACCTTAAAAGAAGGGTCTTCTTCTGCCAATTTTTGCAAAGCCATTCCCATTTTTTCTTGATCATCTTTTGTAGCCGGTTCAATAGCAATATGAATAACAGGATCTGGAAAATCAATCTTTTCTAAAATAACTCTGCGTCTTTCATCTGTTAGCGTATCTCCAGTTCTAGCTTCTTTTAATCCAATTGCGGCTGCAATTTCTCCAGAATAAACTTCTTGTACATCTTCACGACTATTTGCATGAAGACGAACAAGACGACCAATTCTTTCTTTTTTCCCATTAGTTGAGTTTAACACATAACTTCCGGCTTTTAAAGTACCAGAATATACACGAAAGAAAACTAATTTTCCAACGAATGGGTCGGTTGCAATTTTAAAAGCTACAGCGGCAAGAGGAGCACTATCATCTGGTAAAACTTCAATTTTTTTCTCTTCATCATCAGGATCTAATCCGATAAGTGGTGGTAAATCCGTAGGTGCCGGCAAGAAATCTACTACTCCATCCAAAACAAACTGAACACCCATATTTGCCAAAGCAGAACCACAAAATACCGGATAAATTTCATCTCTTAAAACCATTGTCCTAATTGATTTCTTAATTTCTTCAATAGATAGTTCTTCTCCACCTAAATACTTTTCCATCATTTCATCATTGGCTTCTGCAACTTTTTCTACAAGTTCGGCCCTATACTTTTCAACCTTTACTTTCATATCCTCCGGAATATCAATTTCTTTTATATCCTTTCCAAAATCACCTTCAAATTTGTAAGCTTTTCTTCCTATGATATCTATAATTCCAGATAAAGTTGCTTCTTCACCTATTGGTAGTTGGACGGCAAAAGCTTTTTTAGATAACCTGTCTTTTATAGAGTTTAAACTCATATAAAAATCAGCCCCCATTTTATCCATTTTATTTACAAAACAGATTCTAGGTACTACGTACTTATCTGCTTGACGCCATACAGTTTCTGATTGTGGCTCTACCCCTTGTGAACCATCAAACACTGCAACAGCTCCATCCAAAACACGAAGTGAACGTTCTACTTCAATTGTAAAATCTACATGGCCCGGAGTATCAATAATATTGATACGATTACTTTTCCAAAAACATGTTGTAGCTGCAGAAGTTATAGTAATACCACGCTCTTTTTCTTGTTCCATCCAGTCCATCTCTGCTGCACCTTCGTGTACTTCTCCGATTTTGTGCTTACGACCAGTATAATACAAAATACGCTCGGTAGTTGTTGTTTTACCAGCGTCAATGTGGGCCATGATTCCTATGTTTCTAGTTTTATCTAGTGAGTATTCGCGAGCCATATTTTTTAATTAAGTTAAAAGATATAAACTGAAAGATACAAATAATTAATTTGTATCTTTATCTTTTTATATAAAATGCAAAAGGGACGGTAGTTAAACATGCTTTCGTTAGCGAAATTTCTAAATTTTGAGCGAGACGAAAAGAAAAAATTTTTGCCCTGCCACAGCATCGGAAAAGTTTTTTCTTAAAGTCGCAGCCAAAATTTAGGAATTTCGGTAGAAATGGTGTTTAACTATAGTTCCTATAATTAACGTGTAAATCTTGCGAAGTGAGCAAATGCTTTATTTGCTTCTGCCATACGATGTGTATCTTCTTTCTTTTTCATTGCTCCACCAGCACCTTCTAATACATCGGACATTTCTGAAGCTAGTCTGTCCATCATACCTTTTCCTTTTCTTTTTCTGGCGGCTTCAACAAGCCAACGAAAAGCCAAAGCATTTTGTCTATCGCCAACAACAGGCATAGGTACTTGGTAGTTAGCACCACCAACTCTGCGAGATTTTACCTCTACTTGAGGCTTAACCGTTTCGATAACTTTTTTAAAAGCTTCAAGTTGTTTTTCACCAGTCTTTTCAGCCATTAAATCTAATGCACCATAAACAATTTTTTGTGCAGTTGTTTTCTTTCCACTTTCCATTACAAAGTTAATAAACCTTGCAAGTAATAAGTCATTATATTTTGCTTCTGGAGCAACGATTCTTTTTGGGATTTTTTTTCCTCTAGCCATATCTTAATTTTATTTTTTTGGTTTCTTAACTCCGTACAATGATCTACTTCTTCTACGATCTGCAACACCTTGTGCATCGTATACACCACGAACAATGTGGTAACGAACACCTGGCAAGTCTTTTACACGTCCACCGCGAATCAACACGATTGAATGTTCTTGCAAGTTGTGTCCTTCACCCGGAATATAGGCAATAATTTCAGCACCATTTGAAAGTCTAACTTTTGCAACTTTACGAAGCGCAGAGTTAGGTTTCTTTGGAGTAGCTGTATAAACTTTTGTACATACTCCTCTTTTGAAAGGACTACCACGTCTTAAAACTGTTTTCTTTCTGTGAAGACTGTCGTATGTGTATTGCAAAACAGGAGATTCTGATTTTGTCTCCTTTTTCTTTCTTCCTTTGCGTAGAATTTGATTCATTGTTGGCATAACTATTTTTCTAAAATTATCAAGTTTAGACCTACTGCGTAATTACTTTTAACCCTAAATTTGCAGGATAAAATAAATTGCGTAGTGGGTCTAATAATTTAAATTTCTAAAGCGTCGTCATTATACGAGAAAATAAAAAAAATGTCAAGCGAAGAATATCTTTAAACTTTTAGATGACAAACTTTTACTGTCTTTTTTAAAATAATCCTGCTCCTCCAGTAAATAAATCATATAGCCACAAAATAATTGGACTAACAAGACTAAAGAAAAAGAAAATGAAAACTAAAAGTATAAAAAACCCATATCTTTCTAAGGTCATCTTAACATGTGCCATAGAGTCTGGTAAAAGTGCATATAAAAGTTTTGAACCATCTAATGGTGGAATTGGAATCATATTGAAAACTCCAAGTAAAACATTTGCATAAACTATTACAGAAAGAAATAGAGACAAATTTGATGCCGGTAAAAACCTAACAAGCAAACCAAAAACCAAAGCTAAACTAAAATTGGATAAAGGGCCTGCAATTGCAACCCAAACTGGTCCCCACTTTTGATCTTTTAAATTGTATGGGTTATATGGAACTGGTTTAGCATAAGCAAACAAAAATGTACCACCAGAAACTATAAATAAAAATAAAGGCATTAAAATTGTACCCCATATATCTATATGTTTTCGTGGATCTAATGTTAAACGACCGGCATATTTTGCAGTTGGGTCGCCTAATTTATCTGCCATCCAACCATGAGCGTATTCATGTAAAATTGCAGACGGAATAATTATTACAAAAAAGAAAAGTAACGGTAGATAACTCATAATATAATTATTAGACTTGACAAGTACGATGATTATCTATATAATTATCGCAGTGAATGAAATGGAATTATAAAAAGAAAACTAAGATAAGTCAACCTTATTATAACAAAAAATATGGCTAAATGTGATATATGTGGAAAAGGTTCAAAAAAAGCAGCGAACCGCTCACATGCAAAAAACAAAACTTTAAGACGTCAAAAACCAAACTTGCAAAAAAATGAAGGCGAGTTAGTTTGCACACGTTGTATTAGAACTGAAGCAAAACACCAAATCGCTTAAACTTTTCTAAAATAAAAAAAGACACCTTAGACTAAGGTGTCTTTTGATTTATAAAAAAAGACCGAAACCTTTTTATAGTTTTAAACTTCCCCTTTGTGACGCATGTCGTCCAAAAATTCTACAAAGTCAATTTCTGTTAATTCACGAAATTTTATTAGCCACCTGCGAACATGGAACTCAGACTCCCTATTTTTTGCTTTTATCCAGAAAACTAAGTGTTGAACCTGAGTTTTACAAATACCTCGTAAATCATCCTGTAGTAAAATTTTACCTGTTTCATTATTTTCTACCGATAGATTTAATTGAACAACCAAACTTTCCATTTCTAGGATATTACAAGTTGAAAGATTATCTAACCGAATTAAATAATCCGATGGCATATACCCCCCTCTTTTTTGTTAAAGAACCAACACAAAAAGAACTCAAAACTGTTTTTAAAAACAGTTTTCAATTCTCTTCAAAATAAAATACTCCGTTTTTACGGAGTATTTTATTTCAAACTTTTTTATTCGCAATCTCCGCCACAGCAACTTCCGCTACCGCAACAGTCATCGTCTTCTTCTTTTTCATCTTCACAACCACCACAAAACATTACTCCATTCATATTTTTTAAAAAATCATTATTCATAAAATCTAAAATACTATAAAATTTAATTTTTGTCAACTATTCCAAGATGCCGTCTAAATTTACGTCGTAAAGAATTTTTTCTTGTATTAACTTATAATTTACAATTTCATTTTCGTTAATCCACAGCTTTATTTCTCTTTCTGCTTCTTCTGGAGAATCAGAACAATGGATCAAATTTCTAACAGCACGACCATCTACACCAGCCAAAGCATAAGAGTCCAAAGTCAAATCACCTCTTATAGTCCCAACATCAGAAGTTAACGGTTCAGTACTTCCAACAAGTTTTTTTACAATTCCAACAGCCTGATTTCCTTCTAAAACCATAGCTAGTACTGGACCAGAAGTCATAAAAGCTGCCAATTGTTTTATAATATCTTTACCATATTCAATAGCTTCTTTATCTGCTGAAACACCAGCATCAATTCTATCTTTTAGGATAAGTGCACCTTTTTTCAAAAAC
Source organism: uncultured Gammaproteobacteria bacterium (assembly GCA_964535435.1). GTDB lineage: Bacteria > Patescibacteriota > Patescibacteriia > Magasanikbacterales > UBA922 > JAKITS01. Next base: position 6,417 of record CAZHUL010000041.1, read on the forward strand.
CATTCGTCGTCTTTATTATAATGTTTCCAACACTGTTCCTCTGTAGGAATTAAAAATTTCATTGAAACAATTTTTAATCCAGTACGTTCAAATCTGCTTATAATTTCTCCTATTAAAGATCTCTGAATTCCATCCGGTTTTATTATGACAAAACTTTTTTCTTTTTTAACGCTCATATTTTTTAAATTAAAATTTATAGAAATCTTTAATAAAATAATCTCTACTGCAATCCTTAAATTTTCGCTACGATATTATTTTATTAAAGATTCCTGTGCCAAAATTATAAACAAAAAATTATAATTCGTCAATACTTCTCAAGAAACCACTTCTTTTTGGAAAATCATCCTCAAAAGGAAGATACTCAATTTCATCTATATCATCGCTTGGATCTGTAAAAACATTTACTTCTCTGGCGCGCTCGTCTGTTAGACTTTTGCTGTTCAATTCTCCAATAAATAAACTTGGACCGGAAAACAAATTTCCAAAACCACCAGACTCGGAATAAGTAATAAATAAATGAGTTTTGGCTCGGGTTATGGCAACATAAAAAAGTCTGCGTTCCTCTTCTATACCATCTTTTTCTCGCATTGCACGCTCATTTGGAAACTGACCGGAAGACAAGTTTATAATAAAAACAACATCCCACTCTAGTCCTTTTGCTTGGTGAATTGTAGATAAAATCACAGCGTCTTCATTTCTTTCTTCTTTCATATCTTTTCTGGCATTTCCTTCTTGCAAAGCAGACTCGGCCAAAAAAGTATCTAATTCATCATAACTTTCTGCAAAATTTACCAGCTGTTCTATATCTTGAATTCGCTCTCTATAATTATCGTGCTCGCTTTTTAAATACTGAACATAAATTGAGTTCAAGACAGCTTCAATTAAAATTGCAGGATTTTTTGC
>CAZHUL010000042.1:0-7063 GCA_964535435.1 uncultured Gammaproteobacteria bacterium
GTCCCGCATAGCTCTTTGAGCGAAGTGGGGTAAAATCTTAATCCGTTGCGTGGAATTAATTAAATTCTGCGAATACCTTTAAAATAATAAATAATTGAATATTTAGTTCTGGTGATTCGGCGCTATGGTCACACCTGTTCCCATTCCGAACACAGAAGTTAAGCGTAGTTGCGGCGATGATAGTCTCATTGAGGCAAAAGTAGCTAGTCGCCAGAACTAAATATTTAATTGCAAAACAATCGCTTCACAGCGGTTTTTTTGTTATACTATTCTCATGTCTTGGGGACAAAGAAGAAAATTAATTTATATTGGTAGTGTGATTATCATTTTTTTGATTATCATTTTTTGGATTTTCATTAGTTTTTTTTATAAAACACCAACCTGTTTTGATAGCAAACAAAATCAAGATGAACAAGGAATTGATTGTGGGGGAAGTTGTAATTTGCTTTGTGTCTCTCAGTATGCTCCATTGATTGTTAAATGGCAGAGATTTTCTAAAGTTAGTGATGGAGTTTTTAATGTTTTGGCTTATATAGAAAATCCGAATTTAAATGCTCGGGCTAATAATTTAAATTATATTTTTAAACTTTATGATAAAAACGGTGTGCTTTTAAGAGAGAGAACTGGCCAAACTTTTGCTCCGGCGAATAAAATAATGGCTATTTTTGAACCAGATTTACAAACTGGTAATCAGCTTCCAGCCCGTGTAGAATTTTCTTTTACCTCTCCGGCTGTTTGGATTAAACAAGAAAGTATGGAAACCGGATTGGCTGTTTCTCAAATCATTTTATCAAAAGAAGATTCCACTCCGCGTTTGAGTTTTGTTTTAACTAATAAAACAGTTAAAGAAATCAAAGAGATTGAAGCGATAGGAATTGTTTATAATGTTTTGGGCAATACTGTGGCTTTTTCTAAAACTTTTACAAATTCTCTTTTTGATAATGAAAATCGGTTGATTAGTTTTAATTGGCCAAAACCATTTAGTGAGGCCTATGCTCGATCCGAGATTATTCTTAAGGTTTTAAAATAAAATGGAGGCTATTTTTCGGAAGTTTTTAGATATTGATTGGATTTTATTCTTTTCAGCCTTGTTTATTATTAGTGCTGGTTTGTTAACAATGAATTCTTTTGACACTTTCTTTCATTATTTTGATAAGCAACTTATTTGGATTTTTGTTTCTGTTATTGTCTTTTTTGTTCTTAGTTTTTTTGATTATCGTTTTTTAAAAAGAACAGGAGTGGTCATCACAATCTTTTGTTTGTCTGTTTTATTACTACTCGCTTTGTTTCTTGTCGGGCACACTTCTGGAGGGGCGGAAAGTTGGTTTCAAATTGCCGGAGTTTCTTTTCAACCCGCAGATTTTATCAAGTTAATCATCATTATTCTTTTAGCCAAGTATTTTTCTAAACGACATATTGAAATTGCTAATGTTCGGCACATTTTTGTTTCTGGTTTCTATGTCTTTGTGGTTTTTGCCCTAGTTTTTTTCCAACCAGACTTTGGCTCGGCTTTGATTATTTTTCTCATCTGGTTTGGTTTGATCTTACTTTCCGGTATCTCTAAAAAACATTTATTAGCGGTGTTTGTTGCTGGTTTATTAGCTTTTGTCTTGCTCTGGGGATTTGTTCTTCATGACTATCAAAAAAATAGAATTATAAATTTTATTCATCCTTTAGCGGATATCAGAGGTTCTGGTTATAGTGCCTATCAAAGTATGATTGCGGTGGGTTCTGGACAAGTTTTAGGCAAAGGAGTGGGTTATGGTACACAATCTAAACTTAGTTTTTTGCCAGAATATCAAACCGATTTTATCTTTGCTGCTTATGCTGAAGAGTGGGGCTTTCTTGGCGTTCTTCTTTTGTTTGTTCTTTTTGGCGTTTTACTTTGGCGAGTAATTAGAATTGCTTATTATGGAGCCACAAATTTTGAAATATTATTTGGCTGTGGGGTAGTGATTATGTTTGTTAGTCATTTTTTGGTAAATGTGGGAATGAATATTGGTATAATGCCAGTGACCGGTATTACTTTTCCATTTATGAGTTATGGTGGAACAAATTTATTAACCTCTTTTGTTGGTCTAGGAATTTTAATGGGGATGAGGAGATATAAGCGTACTGCCCATAAAGAAATGATGAAGAATGAATTTTTAGGGATTTAATTCATAGAGAGCTAGGGTTTCTTTAGTCATTTTATCTTTGTTAAAATCCTTGAATACTTTTTCTTGTATCTTTTGACCAAGGGTTTTTCTTTTTTCCGAATCTTTTAGAAGTAGGCTGATAGCCTTTTTTATTTCTTCTGGTTCTCTGGGGGTTACTAAAATACCGTTTTCCATATGATCAATAATTTCCGGTATTCCGCCCACTCGGCTAGCAATTATTGGTAATCCGGCTTGCCCCGCTTCAAGTAGAGCATACGGTAAGGCTTCAGTAATGGAAGTAAGAGTAAAAATATCAAAAGCTTTTAGATATTTTTTGGCATCACTTATTTGGCCGATGAGAAAGATAGTATCTTGTAGATTATAGCGGTTTATTCTTTCTTGTAATTTTTTTCTTCTTTCACCTTCACCGATTATAATTAGAATTGGCAGATTATCTCGGTTTTCGGTTTCTACATCTAATAAATGTATTGCTTCAATTAAATATTTTAAGCCTTTGTTTTTGTGTAATTCTGAAATGGTACCTAGCCAAAGGCGATCAGTCAAGGAAACACCTTCCAAAGCTAAGGAGTTACCTTGACTCAGAATCTCTGTTCTGGCCAGACTTTTATCCAAAAACTCAATTTTTTCTAAACCATTTTTTATAACAGTTATTTTCTTGCTGTAGAAATTATTTTTAGCAATTTGTTTTTTTGTCTCTTGAGAAACCGCAATTGTTTGATGAGCTAAAGCAATGGTTAATAGGTGTAGTAGATAAATAAGTTTTTTTTGCCAAAGACTCCTGTCCTCATTAAAAGCCCAGCCGTGACCAGTAAAAATAATCTTTTTTATTCCCGCCAGCCGACCAGCCCAAGCCCCTAAAAATCCCATTTTAGAACTATTTAGGTGAATAATGTCTGGTTTTTCTTGACGGAAGATTTTTAAGAGTTTTAAAAAGCCAAAAAAGTCTTTAATCAAGCTTATTTCTCTAGGTAAATTATTTAAAACAATAGTACGGATGTTTTTAGCTTGGAGTTTTTTTGTTAATTCACCGTCAATACCAAGCAAAACAACAACCTCATATTGGTCTTTTGGTAAGGTTGTGGCTAAGTCATAGGCATATTTTTGCGCCCCGCCCCAGTTGCCTTTGGTAATGCAATATAAAATCTTTTTTTTGGTCTTTATCATATTTTAGTCTGATTATTTGTATTATAACATAAAAAATGTATACTTTGTTCTTATGAAAGTAGTAAACAGGAAAGAATCTTGGTTGTTGCTTTTTGGAGATATTTTAGTTTTTATCTTTTCTTTATGGTTGTCTTTGTTTTTTCGTTCTGGAGAAATACCTTCGCAAGTGGTTTTTGAAGATCACCTATTGCCTTTTAGTATTTTATTTGCGGTTTGGTGTCTTATCTTTTTTATTGCTGGTCTTTATGAAAAGCATACTACTATTTTTAAAAGACGATTACCTTTGCGGGTTTTGAACACTCAAATTTTTAATATTTTTCTCTCAGTAATATTTTTCTATTTTATTCCGTATTTTGGAATTACTCCGAAAACGATTTTATTTATTTATTTGTTTGTTTCCTCGGCCTCAATTTTTGTTTGGCGAATCTATGGTCAGAAGATTTTTGGTTTGAAAAATTTGGAAGAAGCAATGATTTTGGGTCGGGGGCCAGAGCTTGATTTGTTGTTACGAGAAGTAAATGACAATCCACATTATGGTCTGAAATTTGTCTCCGTCTATGACTTAGATAAATCAGTCGGAGTAGATTTTAAAAAAGATATTTTAGAAAAAATTAAGTCACTGGATATTTCAGTGGTGGTTATGGATTTACAGAACGAAAATTTAAAGAAAAATTTTTCTTCTTTTTATAATTTGATATTTTCTGATATTCATTTTGTTAACATTAACAATTTATATGAAGAAATTTTTGATCGAGTACCGTTGACGCTAGTGGGTTATGATTGGTTTTTGGAAAATATCTCACTTGCTCCTCGGCCAGTTTATGATTTTTTACGACGATCTGTAGATATTTGTTTGGCCATATTACTTTTGCCGGTCTTTTGTTTAGCCTATGTCTTTGTTTGGGTTATTAAGAAAATTGAAGATTCTCGATCAATAATGATTTTTCAAGAAAGAATTGGTCACAATGGAAAGATTATTAAAATTGCTAAATTTAGAACCTGGCTTTATGATGATGCCGGAAATGAAGAAGCAAAAAAGAATAATAAAATAACTAAAATCGGAAACTTTTTACGCAAAATGCGAATAGATGAATTGCCTCAAGTGTGGGATGTCTTGAAGGGAAACCTATCTTTTATTGGACCACGACCAGAGTTACCTGTTTTAGTTAAAGTTTACGAACAAGAAATACCTTATTATGGTATTCGTCACTTGGTCAAACCGGGTCTTTCAGGTTGGGCTCAACTGCTTCAAGATAATCCACCCAAACATGATGCTAATTATAATGATACAAAAGTTAAATTATCTTATGATTTGTATTACATTAAAAATCGCTCTTTAGTATTGGATTTAAAAATTGCCTTAAAAACTTTACGGGCCATTTTTTCTCGTTCTGGTAGGTAATTTGCAATTTATTCTAAATTCGCTATACTACCGAACATGTTTAAAAGACGATTTTGGGCGGTAATATTGATATTAGTGGCCACTTTGATTGGTTACTTTATTTATTCTACTAACGGGGTGGATTCTGGAAAGAAATTCAAATTAGGTTTGGATCTAAATGGCGGAATTGAATTGGTTTATAAAGCCAATACTACTGGTATTAATACCTCTGATATTTCTGGTAAAATGAATTCTTTAAAGAATTTAATCAATGAAAGAGTAAATGTTTTTGGTGTCTCCGAACCGGTTATTCAGGTGGAAAAAGTAGGTTTGCTTGGTGGTGAAAGTTCAGAACAATTGATTGTGGATTTACCCGGACAAACAGATATTGCCGGAGCCATTGCCAAAGTGGGTAAAACTTATATTTTGGAATTTAAATTTTTAAAAAAGGAATTGGAAAATTCTACTAGCTCTGAACCGTTAACCAATTCGAGTTTTGAGTCTACTGGTTTAACTGGGGTTCTGTTAGAAAAGGCATCGTTGGAATTTAATCCCACCACTGGTGAGCCAAGTGTAGCGTTACAATTTAATAATGAAGGTTCGGATTTATTTGCTAAAATAACTAAGGAAAATGTTGGCCGACGATTAGCTATCTTTCTTGATGGAAAGGTTATGTCTATGCCAGTTATCAGAGAAGAAATCACTGGTGGTAAAGCTTCAATTTCTGGTGGATTTTTGGGTTCGGCTGGTGTGAAAGAAGCTAAAGATTTGGTTAATAATTTAAATTTGGGGGCTTTACCAATACCCATTGAGCTTATTTCTACTCAAAGCATCGGTGCTTCACTTGGGGTGGAAGCGGTAAGAGCAAGTGTTTACGCTGGACTTTGGGCGTTTATTGTTATTGCTATTTTTCTTGTTCTTTGGTATCGCTTGCCGGGTTTTTTGGCGGTTATTTCTCTTCTTATTTATGTTATTATAAACTTGGCTTTGTTTAAATTAATTCCAGTGACTTTAACTGCGGCGGGTATTGCTGGTTTTATCCTTTCACTTGGTATGGCAGTGGATGCCAACATTTTGATTTTTGAAAGAATGAAAGAAGAATTAACCCGTGGCCGAGAGCTTTCTGATGCGGTTAAAGAAGGTTTTGCTCGGGCTTGGCTTTCTATCCGAGATAGTAATACTTCCAGTATCATTACCGCTATTATTTTATATTCTTTTTCCAGCACACCAGTCGTTAAAGGATTTGCTTTAGTCTTTGGTCTTGGTGTTCTTGTTTCTATGTTCACCGCCATCACTGCTTCCCGTACCTTACTTTTAGCTATCAAGCACGATGATGCTGGAAAAATAATGCACTTCTTGTTTGGTTCCGGGGCTGGATCGGCAGGACAAGGACTGTCCTTGTCAGATGGGAGAAAAGGACAGTCCTTGTCCTCCAAATAATTTAATAATATGTTTATTATAAAAAACAGAAAAATATTTTATGTTTTATCAGCTCTTCTGATCATTTCTTCTATCGTTTCTTTATTTATTTGGGGATTAGAATTAGGAATAGATTTTAAAGGTGGTTCAGTGATTGAAATTCGTTATACGGAAACAAAGTTAGATCAAGTCACTATAGAAAAAAATATTTTCACTTTAGCTACAGAAATTTCTTTGGGTAATTATATTTTACAATCAGTGGGGGAGACAGATTATTCTATAAAATCTCGTTTAGTGACAGATAAAGAAAGACAACAAATTGAAAATGCTTTTTCCGATAATGGTAAAGTCAAAACAGAATTAAAAAAGGTAAATTCTATCGGCCCACTTATTGGTAAAGAAGCGGCTCAAAAAGCCATAATCTCTATTATTTTGGTTATCCTTTGTATTGTTCTTTTTATTACTTTTGCTTTTAGGAAAGTATCCAAGCCAGTTCAAAGTTGGAAATACGGCCTTATGGCCATTGTGGCTTTAGCTCATGATGTGATTATTCCAACTGGTGTTTTCTCCATACTAGGCCATTTTAAGGGCTATGAGGTGGATACGTTGTTTGTAACAGCACTTCTGGTCATTCTTGGTTTTTCCATTCATGACACCATTGTGGTGTATGATAGAATTCGGGAGAATTTGAGTCACTCAAACCGTGATAATGACAAAAAAACCTTTGAGACAATAGTAGGTGAGTCCGTCCGTCAAACCTTCGTCCGTTCTATAAACACCTCCATGACTACCATCTTGGCCCTCTTCGTTCTCTATTTCCTCGGCCCCGAAGCCACTCGTCACTTCTCCCTCGCCCTCATCATCGGCGTGGCCATTGGTACGTATTCTTCAATCTTTATTGCGTCGGCGTTGTTAGTAACTATTGAGAAGTGGCAGAAGA
>CAZHUL010000043.1:0-6969 GCA_964535435.1 uncultured Gammaproteobacteria bacterium
CGTGCCCTTCTCATCCCACCCTAACCTTCATTTCATTGCGGAGAGGGTGGGATTCCCCTTTGGGCCGGGGCACTCGCTTACTCGTGCCCTTCTCATCCCACCCTAACCTTCATTTCATTGCGGAGAGGGTGGGATTCCCCTTTGGGCCGGGGCACTCGCTTACTCGTGCCCTTCTCATCCCACCCTAACCTTCATTTCATTGCGGAGAGGGTGGGATTCGAACCCACGATCCCTTGCGGGAAACAGCTTTTCGAGAGCCGCACTTTCGACCACTCAGACACCTCTCCATAATTTGAATTGTTAAAAAAATTACCCTCTCTTCAACTCTAAACTTGATTTTGTGTAAATTTAAAACCTTCTCATCCCGCTCGCACCTCCACTTCGTTGCGGTGAGAGCGGGATTCCTCTCGCTCCGACTCGAGCCGGGGTTTTGCGCGCACTCAAACCCTTCGAATCCCGACATGACCAAAGACTTTTGGTCATTCTCTCTCCTTCATTTCATTGCGGTGAGAGCGGGATTCCTCTCGCTCCGACTCGAGCCGGGGTTTTGCGCGCACTCAAACCCTTCGAATCCCGACATGACCAAAGACTTTTGGTCATTCTCTCTCCTTCATTTCATTGCGGTGAGAGCGGGATTCGAACCCACGGTACGATTTCTCGTACACATACTTTCCAAGCATGCGCATTAAACCACTCTGCCATCTCACCTTATTTTTTATTTTTTCTTATTTTGTTAAACAACAATCCCCCACCTATCAGAAGAAGAATAGCAAAATATTGCCCCGGAGTCAATCCTAAATATCTTACATCGGCCTGATTTATATCTGTTGCTCTAAAAAAATCTAATACAAAACGCATAAAGCCATATTCTATAAACAAAATAACCGCAAACCAACCATCACCAAATTTTACCCTTTTTCTAAGAATTAAAAACACGATAGACAAAGGAATCATCCATAAAATTTCCAACAATGCCATTTCCAATCTAGCTCCTTCAACCGTTTGTATAGACAAAAAGAAATCCGCTTTTTGCCCCAAATGATCATGAATTGAAAAACATCCCAACCTTCCTATAATCCAACCAAATACCGTTGAAAAACTAAACAAATCTACAATTTTTAAAAATATGTCTTTATCCCATTTTCTATAAAACCCATAAATTAAAAATCCCAAAATAGCGCCAAATAACCCACCAAAAGAAGAAAGTCCGCCATTCCAAATTTTAAACATTTCAACCGGATTATTTAAAAAGAAAGCTGGCTCATAAAAAGCAATATGAAAAACCCTCGCAAAAACAAACCCCAAAATTACCACTAACAAAACCAAATTAGATAAACTATCTAAATCCATTCCAATTTTTGTAGAATTTTTCCATAAAATTAAAAAAGAAGTCAAAAAACCAAGTGCCACAAATAAACCCCAGACATAAATTGTCAAAGGACCTACTTCAAAACTTATAAATTGAAACCATGGAATCATAGAGACAGCAAATTAGGTAGAGTAAGCAGATTAAGTAAGGAAAATTAGGAAGTTGAAAGTCTATAAAGTCAAAAGTTTGTTTTTTGGGTTTGTTTTCTATCTGTCATCCCCAACTTGATTGGGGATCCAGTTTGAATCAACGCTTCTGGATTCCAAGTCGAGCTGGGAATGACACTGAAACAATTAGAACATTTAAGACTTTATACACTTTCTAGCTTTTGACTTTACAGACTTTCTTAATCTATTTCTCTTTCCTAGAATCCTTCAAAATCTGAATAATTTCTTCTTCATCGTCTACGATTTGATATAGTTCTGCATCTTCGGCATTAATCGTTCCAAACTTTTCTACTAAAACTTTGTCAATAAAAACTTTTAGAGAGCCCCAAAATTCTGTGTCGTACAAAATAATTGGGAGTTTCGCCATTTTTCCAGTTTGAATCAAAGCCAACACTTCAAAAAACTGATGAAGTGTTCCAAGTCTTCCCGGAAAAAATACAAAACCCTTTGAAGGAGCTGTCACCAATAGTTTTCTAACAAACGGAAAAGTTGTCACCATAGAACGAGTTACAAACTCATTTAAAGGTACTTCTCCTTTTAATTCCATTACTATACCGACTGCATCACCTCCTGCTTCTTTTACACCTTTGCTTACAGCCTCTGACGCACCAATTCCACCACCTGTAACTACTGCCAAACCTTCTTGTGCCAATCTTGTTCCAAAATTATTTGCCACATTATAATAATGACTATCTTTTTTAATACTTTTAGAGCCTAATACTGTTGCTACTTCTACCAAACCAGTTAAAAATTCAAATCCTTCTACCAGTTCGGCCATAATTCTAAAAATCTTCCAATCAATTTTTTCGCCACAAATAAAATTCATTGGTGCCAAATCACAAATATCAATGTCTTTTACATCTTTTATTATTTCTTCCACCTCTTCTATTGAATCCACAACTCTCCATCTTTTAATTTCTTTTTCATGTCCACAAACTAACTTTTTGCAACTCTCGTTCAAAAATTCTACAACCGGATTCCAAAATTCACTTCCAAACAAAATTAAAGGTGAACGATACATTTTTCCCAAATCCATCATATCTACAATTTCAAAAAACTCGTCCATTGTGCCAAAACCACCTGGGAAAAATACAAAAGCCTGAGCAGGAGCTGTAAGCATCACTTTTCTAGTAAAAAAATAATTAAAAGCAATAGATTGTTTTACATACGGATTTATTCTTTGTTCAAACGGAAGTTGGATGTTCAAACCAACAGATTCTCCATCTGCATCGGTTGCTCCCCTATTTCCAGCTTCCATAATTCCCGGACCACCACCGGTTACAGTTGTAAAACCATTTTTTGCCAGAATAGCCCCAACTTCTTGTGCTAATTTATAATATTTACTACCTTCTGGGAGACGTGCAGAACCCATAATAGTTACGACTTTTTTGAATTGAGACAAAAATTGATAGCCATCTACAAATTCAGACATTATACGAAAAATTCTCCAAGTATCTCTAAAATCGCCTGTTTCATTTAAAGCAAAAGAAAAATCTTTATTTTTTAATTCTTCTGTTTTTTGTATTGTTTCTTTTTTCATAGTTGATTTCCAATTCTTAAAACTAAATCTTCTCTAAGTCTAGGGCCTATAATTTGTGTACCAATTGGCAATTTTGACTTTGTGAATCCTGTTGGCACAGAAAGTGCCGGAACTCCTGCCAAAGAAGCCGGAACTGCAAAAACATCCGCCAAATACATTGCCAAAATATCATCCTTTTTTTCTCCCAAACCGAACGCAGGAAATGGTGAAGTTGGTGTAATTAAAACATCTACTTCTCTAAAAACTTCTTCAAAATCTCTAATTATTAAAGTTCTAACTCTTTGTGCTTTTTTGTAATATGCGTCGTAATAACCAGCAGACAAAACATAAGTTCCCATCATAATTCTTCTTTTTACTTCATCTGGAAATCCACGTCCGCGAGAATGGGCATATAAACTATACAAATCCCCTTCTCCCAAACGAACCCCATAACGAATTCCGTCTAATCTGCCTAAATTTGAACTATCCTCGCTAGAAACAACAATATAATAAACTGCAATTGCATATTTTGTATGAGGAAGTGAAACTTCTTTTATAATACAGCCGGCTTTTTTTAATTTTTCAATTTGAATTTCTACATTTTTTCTTATTTCTTCATCCAGTCCTTCCATCTCAAAATACTCCTTTGGAACACCAACTCTAAGACCTTCTACTCCTTTTTCTAATTCCTCCAAATAATTTGGAACGGGACTTGAAACTGTGGTGCTGTCTTTTTTGTCTTGTCCTGCAATTATCTCCATTACTATTGCCATGTCTTCTACTGTTTTTGTCATTGGCCCAACCGTATCAAGAGACGAAGCCATTGGCATAATTCCATAACGTGAATTTCTGCCATAACTTGGACGAAGTCCAACAATTCCACAAAAACTTGCTGGCTGACGAATTGAACCGCCAGTATCTTCGGCTATTGCAAAAATAGACATATTATCTGCGACAGAAACTGCAGAACCACCGGAAGAACCACCGGAAACTTTGGTGGTATCATATGGATTTTTTACAGACCCATACATTGAATTTTCGTTGCTAGCCCCGTGACCAAAAGTATCACAATTATTTTTTCCTATCAAAACAGCGCCTTTTTCTTTTAACTTTGCAATTACAGTAGCCTCGTACGGTGCTGTATAGTTTGCCAAAATTTTTGAAGCTCCAGTAGACAAAATCCCTTCTGTACAAATTGCGTCTTTTACAGAAAAAGGAATACCCAATAATGAATTTCCCATTCCTTCTGCTATCATTTTGTCTGCTTTTTCAGCACTTTCTAAGGCTAACTCCTTAGAAATAGTTATAAAAGCATTCAAATCCTGATTGTTTTTTTCTGTTTGTTTTAAACAAGCTTTTGTAAGTTCAACAGAACTAAATTCTTTTTTTGCCAAACCCTCGCTAGCCTTTCTAATTGTAAGTTTATTTAATTCCATAATAACGAATTGTATGAATTGATAACTGTCGCATAGTGTCTTATTTTTTATTTTTTGTCCTGTTTTCTAATACTTAATCTATTTATTCTGCTTTTCTTTTCTTCTGTCATCCTCAACTTGATTGGGGATCAAGGGTTTGATTCAACGTTCTGTTTTGTAGACTCTGGATTCCCAGTCAAGCTGAGAATGACAAATTAGGTTTTTTCTATCCATCGTATTATTCAAAAACTTTGTGAACTTTTAGTAATCCATCTTTTTCTTCTGGGAACTGTGCTATCATTTTTTTTCTTCTTTCTTCTGGACAATTTTCTACTTCATCTTCTCTTACTATATCTTCCAAACCAATCATTTGACTAGTTTCTTCAATTCCTTCGGTATCTACCTCATTTAGCAACTCTACATAACCCAAAACAGCAGACAACTGCTCTGCGTAATTTTCTTTTTCTTCTTCTGTTAAATTAAGACGTGCCAATTTTGCAACATCTTCTATTTCTTGTTTTGTTAATTTCATAGATAACTATTTTAACCCTAATTTTTAAACAAATCAATAAATTCTTTTTCATCTATTATTTTTACTCCCAAATCTTTTGCTTTTTTTAATTTACTTCCAGCATCACTTCCAGCCACCACAAAATCTAACTTTTTACTAACAGAATTAGAAATCATTCCACCAGCACTTCTAACTTTTTCTTTTGCCTCGTCTCGTGAAATCTCACTCATTCCGCCCGTAAAAACAAAAGTTTTGCCAGCAATATTTCCTTTTTTTGTTATTTTTACAACTGTGAGTTTTACACCATTTTCAAACAATTTTTCTATCATTTCTAAATTTGGTTTATCAAGAAAATAATTTTTTACCGATTCTGCTACTTTTTCACCAACATCAGAAATGTTTATCAAATCTTCTTCGTTTGCTTTTTGTATTTTTTCAAAACTTCCAAATTGACCCGCTAATTTTACCGCAGTTTCCTCACCAACATGTGGAATCCCCAACGCAAAAACAAATCTGTGTAATGGAGCTTTCTTAGCTTTTTCGATTGAATCCAACAAATTTTCTGCGGATCTTTCTGCAAAACCTTCTAATTCCAATAATTCGTCTTTTTGCAAAACAAATAAATCTGAAGCATCTTTTATTAAACCTTCGTCCATTAATTGCTCTACTATTTTTTCTCCCAAACCATCTATTTCTAAACCTTTTTTAGAAACAAAATGTCTAATTCTTTCCAATTGTTGTCCATAGCATTTTTTATTTTCACAATAAAGTCCAACGGATTTTTCTTGTTTTTTATCTTGAACTTCTTTGTGTTTTACATCTGAATTACAAATTGGACATTTTTTTGGCTCATAAACTTTCTTTTCTTTTCCACTTCTCATTTTTTCTAAAACCCTTACAATTTGTGGAATTATGTCTCCTGCTTTTTGAACCACCACAGTATCCCCGATTCTAACATCCAACCTTCCTATTTCATCAAAATTATGAAGTGTGGCGTGCGTTACAGTGCTTCCGGCAAGCTGAACCGGCTCCATAAGTGCAACAGGTGTTAATTTTCCAGTTCTTCCAACTTGCACAAAAATATCTTTTACTTTTATAGTCCCTTGCTCTGCCGGAAATTTAAAAGCAATTGCCCAACGTGGAGCTTTGCCGGTATAACCCAATAAATCCTGATATTCCTTTCTATTAGTTTTTAAAACAATTCCATCTATCCAAAATTGTTTACTGTTTTTTTTCTTTTCCCAATTTTTGTAGAAAGATAAAATTTCTGACACATTATCAACTTTTTCCCAACTATCATCGGTTGGAAAACCCAATTTTTTTAATTTCTTTAATTCTAACTCTTGTGTTTCCGGAATATCTCCGGCAGAAATATCGTAAGCTGTAAAAGAAAGTTTTCTTTGTGGAATCCAATTGACGAATTGTCCCTGCTGCCGCGTTCCTTGGGTTTGCAAATTTTACCTCGCCATTCTTTTCTCTCTCTTTATTTATTTTTTCAAAAACATCTCGCCCCATCCAAATTTCGCCTTCTACCACCAAATCTACTTCCTCTTTTAATTTTATAGGAATACTATGGATTGTCTTTATATTTTGCATTACATTTTCCCCCACTTTTCCATCTCCACGAGTTGCTGCCACTTCCAAAACTCCTTTTTTATAAGTCAAAACCAAATGCAAACCATCTATTTTTAATTCGGCTGTATAATCCAATTTTACATTTTTATCTAACTTTTTTGCCAGCATCTTTACTATTCTTTCTTCCCATTTTTCTATATCTTCCTGCGTAAAAGCATCATTAAAAGACCACTGCGGTACAGTGTGGATAACTTTTTCAAATTTTTCTAAAACTTCTCCAGCAACCCTTTGTGTAGGAGAATCCGAAGTTTTTAGTTCTGGATATTTTTCTTCTATTTTTCGTAGTTCATCCATTAAACTATCATACATTTTGTCTGTTATTTCTGGATCATTCAATACATGATAACGATAAC
>CAZHUL010000044.1:0-6688 GCA_964535435.1 uncultured Gammaproteobacteria bacterium
GCCAGAACAAGATATTCAGGTGCTGCATCTCCGGAAGAAAAAGTTCAAGCAGCAAATCAAGTTGAGTCTGCAATCGGCAGATTGTTAGTAATTATGGAAAACTATCCAGAGTTAAAATCTCTAGACACAGTTCAATCTCTAATGGTTCAGCTAGAAGGAACAGAAAATAGAGTGGCAGTAGAACGTAAAAGATATAATGACGTAGTTCAGTCTTTCAACACAATGATAAAAAAAGTTCCAGCAAAATTGTTTGCTAGTTTGTTTGGATTTGAAGAGAGAACATACTTTGCATCTGTAGAAGGAGCAGAAAATGTGCCAACAGTTAGTTTTGAATAATTCCAAAATTAATATGAATCGTTTTAAGGCATTAGCTTTACTAATTACAGCCACACTATTTTTTCCAGTGGCTGTTTTTGGTTATACAAATCCAGGAACTCCAATCGGGTTTGTAAATGATTTTGCAGACATATTTACGGACGAACAAGAAAATGCACTAAACATAAAGTTATCAAACTTCGAGAAAGAATCTAGCAATGAAATTGTGGTTGTGGCTATCCAAAATTTAGGTGAAGATACTATAGAAAACTATGCTGTAGAACTGTATGCAGAGTGGGGAATAGGAAAAGAAAAAAATGATAATGGAGTTTTGCTTTTGATAGCTCGCGACGACAGAGAAATGAGGATAGAAGTTGGTTATGGTTTAGAAGGCGCGCTTACAGATTTACAAAGCTATCAGATTATAGAAAATTATCTTGTGCCAAACTTTAAACAAGAAAAATATTATGAAGGTGTGGATAGTGCGGTAGAAGTTATAATGTCTGCCACAAAAGGGGAGTACGAGGCAATAAACAAAGTTGGGACCGTAAAAAATGGCTTTGATCTTCAAAATGTTATATTTTTAGCAGTGTTTGGTTTTTTGTGGCTTACAACTTTGCTTGGCACCTCCAAATCTTGGTGGGCTGGTGGAGTTATTGGTGGAATTGGTGGAATTATTTTAGGTTTTATTTACGGATTTATGTTTTTTGGTATTGTATCCTTGGCTATTTTAATTCCGCTTGGTTTATTGTTTGATTTTGTAGTTTCCAAATCTCATGGAAAACATAAATCTATGGGAACAACACCTTGGTGGATTGGAATGGGTGGTCGTGGTGGCAAAGGCGGTGGCGGAGGTTTTGGCGGATTTGGTGGAGGAATGTCTGGCGGTGGAGGAGCAAGTGGACGTTGGTAGAGAGGGGTTTGAAATGTTCGAATTGTTCTATCGCTTCGCTTGTTCTAGACGTATCCTACTTAATTCTTAGATCTTAATTCTGTTCTCCCGCGTCATCCCGAGCGACATAGAGGAATCCCCAACTTTATTCCACAAAACACACAATTACAAACCAAACAATATTTTTTTTCTGTCATCCTCAACTTGATTGAGGATCCAGGGTTTAAATCAACGTTTCTGGATTTCCGATCAAGCCGAGAATGACATTAAGACTTTCGACTTTATAGACTTTCTGACTTAATCCTTAATTCTTTCTAACGTGTTTAGCGAAATAACCTACAATGCAATTAAAAAAGCTTCTCTTCTTCACGAGGGGCAGACCAGAAAAGATATGGAAGAAACCCCGTATGTTTCGCATTTGGTAGGTGTAGCTTTAATTTTGTCGCAGTACACAACAGACAAAGATATAATAATTGCAGGTTTACTTCACGATACTGTAGAAGATACAAAATACACTCCAAAACAATTAGAACAAGATTTTGGTAAAAAAATAAAAGATATTGTAATGGGTGTCACAGAAAACAAATCAATAAGAAACTGGAAAGCAAGAAAATTAGATTATCTTGAAAATTTAAAAAACACTCCGGAAGAAAGTTTGTTAGTTGCTGCCGCAGACAAAATTCACAATATGACTTCGCTTCTTATAGATTTCAAGAATATGGATAGAAAAATTTTGAAACGATTTGGTTCCAATGTTCAAGAGAGAATTTGGTTTCATAGAGAGGTTTTAAAAATAATTGAAAATAGAATAGATAGTCCAATCATAGAAGAATATAAAAAAGTATTTGAAAAAACTTGTACAAAATTTGATTTTTAAAAACACTATGAACAAAAAAGAAAAATTAAAAAATGAAATTAAGGCAAATTTGGCAAAATATATTGGAGCTGGTTTTGGGGTTGTGGCGTCACTTGCTTGGAACGATGCTATTAAAGCCTTAATAGAAGTTGTTTTTCCTTTAAACAAAGATGGTCTTTGGGCAAAGTTTATTTATGCAGGAACTATTACTATTTTGGTTGTAATAGTAACTATTTATTTTGTAAAATTTTTAAAAGTAGAAGAAGAGAATAAAAAATAAATGTACGCACTACGAGCAAAATTTAAAAATGAAATAATTGCAGAATTTCTACCACCAAAACACAACTCAGATAAAGTTGTGATTTTGTGTAGTGGTGTTCCTACTTTGCCAAACAAACCAAAGTTATTGGAATTTTTTGCCAAAAAAGGTTTTTGGGTTTTCTTTCCAAGGTATCGCGGAACTTGGGAAAGTGGGGGAGAGTTTCTAAAAAATTCACCAGAGCAAGATGTTTTAGATATTATAGATGAACTGCCAAAAGGCTTTAAAGACGGCTGGAGTGGCGTAGAATATAAGGTAAATCCAAAAGAGGTCTATGTGGTCGGATCTAGTTTTGGTGGAGCTGTAGCACTAATGTGTGCAAGCAGTGAAAAGGTAAAAAAAGTTGTAGCATTTTGCCCTGTTGTAGATTGGAAGGATACAAGTGAAGAAGAACCTTTGGAAGAATTTAAAGAACAAATAAAAGATGCATTTAACGATGCTTATAGATTTACAGAAGAAAACTGGCAAAAACTTGAAACCGGAAAATTTTTTAATCCCGTAAATCATACTAACGAAATAGACGGTAAAAAAGTTTTAGTCTTCCATGCCAAAAATGACAAAATAGTAAATTTTAATCCAGTCAAAGCTTTCTGCCAAAAAATAAACGCCACTTTCATCCCAAAAAACAAAGGTGGACACTTATCACTTTCCAATTTGGCGAGGTTTGGATATTGGGGTACGATAAAAAGGCATTTGAAATAAAAAATATATGGAACAAATATCAAAAGAGCTTTTTCAAAAAGAAATTGATATGTGTAAACAACTATCCAAGGAAAATGGAAATAAATGTAATTGGGGTGAATACAATAAGTGTGGTGTTATTCCATTATTATATAAAATACACAAAGGAATATTATTGGAAGATGGACAGGAAATAAAAGATATTAAAAAACAAATTATTTCGTAAGGTTTTGTTTGATGGGGTTTGAATATTGGTGTAAGATAAAAAGGCATTTAAAATAAAAAATATATGGATGATAATTATAAAAATTTAGTTTCGGAATATCTTTCTAATATTCAAAAAATATTAAGTACTGGAGATGCGCGAGAGCATGCTTATAGATCTGATTTTAAAAAATTGATTGAAAATTTGGTTTCAAATATTCAAGTAATTAATGAGCCAGCATATACAGGTGGAAATGCACCTGATTTTTTGTTTAAAAAAGGTGAAACGCCGATTGCTTATGCAGAATGTAAAGATGTAACTGTAGATATTAAAAACATAGAAACACAAAAACAGGCAAAACGTTATGTTGAAGCTTTTGGAAAAATTCTACTTACAAATTATTATGATTTTGAATTTATTTTGGAGGAAGGAGAAAAAACATCTGTTTCAATTGCAACAAAAGATGGAAATAAAATTATACCAACAGAAGAAAATTTTGATAAATTTGTAAATTTAATTCAGGATTACATCAATATACCTTCTTCTAGAACAATTAAATCTGCGAAAAGATTGGCAGAAATAATGGCGAGTAAGGCACGTATTATTCGTGATAATGCTTTAGCGTCATTAAATGAAAATAAAGAATCTGAAATTTTTTCTCAATATGAATCTTTTAAACAGGTTCTTATTCGTGATCTTTCGGAAAATGAATTTGCAGATATGTACGCACAAACTCTTGTATATGGATTGTTTGTCGCGCGTTATTATGATAAATCATTACAAAATTTTTCTCGTCACGAGGCTCAAGATTTATTACCCTCATCTAATCCACTTTTAAAAAAGTTTTTTGGGCATGTGGCTGGAACAGATTATGACCCAAAAATTGCTTGGTTGGTAGATAGTCTGGTAGAGACTTATTTGTCTACAAATGTTGCAGATATTATGCATAAGGAGTTTGAGAAGAAGCAAAAAGACCCTGTTCTTCATTTTTATGAAACTTTTTTGGCGAGTTATGACAAAGGACTTCGTAAAAGTAGAGGAGTATATTATACGCCTGAGCCAGTAGTTTCTTTTATTGTTCGTAGCGTGGATCAAATTTTAAAGAAAAAATTTGGTTTAAATAAAGGACTTGCTGATACAACAAAAATAGATTTTATAGATAAAATACAAGCGGAGGATGGAAGAACAAAAGATGGAATAAAACAAATTACAAAACAAATTCATAAAGTTCAAATTTTAGATCCTGCAGTAGGTACTGGAACATTTTTGAATGAAATAATTCACGAAATACATAAAAAATTTGTTGGACAAGAAGGACAGTGGGATTCTTATGTTCGTGATAGCTTACTCCCACGTTTACACGGTTTTGAACTTATGATGGCAAGTTATACTATGGCTCATCTTAAACTTGGAATTACGCTAAATGAGCTTGGTTATAAAGGAAACGAAAGATTATCTGTGTGGCTTACAAATAGTTTGGAGGAGTCTGTTCACGAAGTTCCCAATCTTTTTATGAGTAAATGGCTTACAGAAGAATCAAATCAGGCCTCAAAAATAAAATCTGAAATGCCAATTATGGTGGTTCTTGGAAATCCGCCTTATTCTGTGAGTTCTGTAAATAAAGGAGAAAACATACAGAATTTAATAAAAGTGTATAAAGAAAATTTAAATGAAAGAAAAATAAATCTTGATGATGATTATATTAAATTTATTCGTTTTGCGGAAAATCAAATTGAGAAAACAGGGTATGGAATGGTTGCAATGATTACAAATAACAGTTTTATAGATGGAATTACACATCGTCAAATGCGAAAACATTTATTGGAAACATTTGATGAAATTTATATTTTGGATTTGCACGGAAACGCGAAGAAAAAAGAAACAACTTTAGAAGGAGGAAAAGACGAAAATGTTTTTAATATAATGCAAGGCGTTTCCATTAATTTGTTTATAAAAACAGGGACAAATAAAAATTTGGCAAAAATATATCATTCGGAAATTTTTGGAAAACACAATGAAAAATATATGATGCTTGATGAAAGTTCTTTTGAAACTACAAAATGGAAAAAGTTGAAAATAACCGAACCTTATTATTTTTTTGTGCCAAAAGATTTTGAAGCCAACGAAGAATATGAAAAAGGGTTTAAGGTTGATGATTTTTTTAAAATTTATTCTTCTGGAATTGAAACACAAAAAGATTCTTTGGTTGTCCAAAAAACAAAAGAAGAGTTAAAAGAGGTTAAAAACGCCATTTTATATAATGAAGAAAAAGTTAGAAATTTCTATAAAGCAAAGGAATCCCGAGATTGGAAATTAGAAGAAGCAAGAAAAGATTTAGAAAATTCGTCGGTAGAGCAAATTTTATATAGACCTTTTGATTTAAGATTTACCTTTTATTCTGGAAAAACAAAAGGTATAATGGCATATCCTAGAGATGAAATCATGCAACATTTTATACAACATAATAATTTAGGATTATTATGTTGTAAAAGACAAACAAGTTTTGATTTTCAACATACTTTTATAACAGATAAAATCTCAGAAAGATGTTCAGTTTCATTACAAACAGGAGAAGTTAGTTATTGTTTCCCGCTTTATCTTTATGCAGATGATGGCACAAAAGTTCCAAATCTTGATAAAGAAATTTGGAAAAAAATAAATGAAATTGTGGGGGAGACAAAACCAGAAAATATTTTGGATTATATTTATGCAGTTCTTCATTCTCCAAAATATCGTGAAAAATATAAAGAATTTTTGAAAATAGATTTTCCTCGTGTATCTTATCCGGAAAATAAAGAAAAATTTTGGAATTTGGTTGAATTAGGAAAAGAATTACGAGAACTTCATTTGTTAGAATCTCCAAAAGTTTCAAATTTTATCACAACTTTCCCAGAAAGTGGTTCAAATAAGGTCGAGAAGAAATATCCAAAATACGAAGATAAAAAAGTATTTATAAATGAAACTCAATATTTTGGCAACGTTCCAGAAATTTCTTGGAACTTCTATATTGGAGGTTATCAGCCAGCCCAAAAATGGCTAAAAGACCGTCGAGAACAAGAATTAAAAACCGAAGACCTAAACCATTATCAAGAAATGATAGTATCCCTAACCGAAACTCACAGAATCATGCAAGAAATTGATAAAATATAATAATGTTAAAAAAACAAAAAGACAAGCTTTCAAAACTTGTCTTTTTGTTTGATTAAGTTTAGTTTATAAAGTAAGGTAGCGAGTAAATAACTAAAATGAAAAATAATTATAAATTTTATGAATTATTCCCATACATTATCATTAGATTGTCCACATTGTGATACAAAATGTCAATTTGTTTCTATTATAGAAAGTCATAATATTTGTGCAAAAGACAAATTACACCATATTACTTTTAAGTGTACTAATTGTAATGGTCTTATTATGATA
>CAZHUL010000045.1:0-6501 GCA_964535435.1 uncultured Gammaproteobacteria bacterium
TTTGAACACAAAAAAAGCAGACATTTTCGTGTCCACTTTTTGGGGTACGGTTCATAAATGGTGGTTTTTTGTTTAAATAATTTTCAAAGACGGTGTTCTAATTACGTGACAGTTTGGTAACGCCTTTATTAGTATTTCAATACCGAGTTTGCTGATAGGATTTCTTGTTATATCCAATCTTTCTAGTTGTGTCATAAGTGCAAGATGAACTAAAGCTTCATCATCCAAGTTATTACCTGATAAAGCTAAATATCTCAAACCTGAAAGTTTTAATAAACTTCCTAATCCCCTTAAGGTAAATTTATTTTTTGTAAGATTCAAACTTTCCAAGTTAGATAAAGTAGCAATTTGTGCCAGATCCTTATCGTCAACTAAATTTTCACTTAAATCTAAACAAGTTAAAGATTTTAGTTTTAAAATACAATCAACTCCAAAATGCATTAAATTGCAATCTGGTGCTGATAGTTCTTCTAGATTATGAAGTAAAACAGCACTATTAAATAAGAGGAAAAAACTTTTAGGATTTCCACTTTGATTTACAAAAAAAAGTCTTGTAATTTTTGGGAAAAGCTGCCATTTGAATGATTCAAGAAGATGTGCCGCACCATCACTTCTTATCCTAACCCAAATTTTATATGAATCTTTTTTGTATTCTAAAGAATTGGGGCATATAACTAATTCACCGGTTTTTGACATTTCTTCAAAAATTTTTCGGTCTACATTATCTAAATTTAAATAAGAAAAAAGATAGTCTACTATTTCCATTGGGTAATGAAAACCTAAAACTTCACATAAATTAATGCTTTCTTTAACCATTCCTCTTTTCTGTAAAAAATCCAAAAAAAATTCAAAATTTTTACGTTCAAACCTATGATGAAACATCCTAAATGAAGCTCTATAATTATCTGATTCATCTCCATATTCTTCTTCTAATTTTTTCTTAAAAAGATCGAGAACTTTCTCTATGTTAGGCATGTTATTCTCCTTTGTTGAATTGTAAAGATCTTATATTATTTATCATAGCAAACAATATTTAAAAATAACAATTAAGTAGATAAATAACTTGAAAATGAAAGAAAAATGTGCTTTAATACGTATTAACGTGTATAAAGAATAACTGTGTATGCAGGATTTTTGTAAAAATAAAACAGATGAAGAAGTCGTAAAATTATCCTTATCAAAACAGGATTATTTTCTTTGTTTAATGAAAAGATATGAGAAAAAATTAATTTCTTATATAATGCGTATTTCTAGTTTTAACAAGGAAGATGCCGAAGATGTTTTGCAAGAGGTTTTTATAAAAGCCTATTTTAACTTAAATAATTTTGATTCAAAATTAAAATTTTCTTCTTGGGTTTATAGAATTGCTCACAACCAAACAATTAGTGAATTTAGAAAAAAGAAAGTTCGGCCGATTTTTTATTTTGAGGAAAGTGATTTAATATTATTTGCAGATAAGTTAAACCTACTAAATAGTATAGACAATACTTTTATAAAAGAAGAGATTTCCGAAGTTTTACAAAAAATGGATAAAAAATATAGTGAAGTACTGGTATTAAAATTTTTAGAAGACAAAGATTATAAAGAAATTTCAGATATTTTAAAGAAGCCGACAGGAACTGTTGGAACTTTAATAAACAGAGCAAAAGTTAAGTTTGAAAAAGAATTTTTAAAAGTAAAGAAACTTTAATAAATATAGTGCCGTAGCCGAAATTTAAAGATTTGTGGTAGGTAATATATTTGTTAGAGCTTCTATAATAAAACATATGAGCGAAGAACTTAGTAAAAAGGTCTTGGATAAAATAAAAGAAGGGGACTTAAAACCAATTTCAAAGTTTAATTTTTTGTTGAAGAATTATATTTTGTGGGGGTTTGGTGTTTTTACTTTAATTTTAGGAGCTCTTTCAGTTTCTGTTATTATTTTCATGCTAACAAGCCAAGAATGGAGTATTTACAAAAAAATTGGAAGTGGTTTTTTCAATTTTTTCTTTTTAGTAGTTCCATATTTTTGGTTTATTTTATTTTCTTTGTTTATAGTTTTAGCTTATTTTAACTATAAATACACAAAATTTGGCTATCGTCATAGTTTCAAAATGGTTATTTTGGTTTATTTTTTGCTTACTTTAGTTCTTGGCGGAATACTTTATTTTGCAAAAGTAGGAAGACAACTAGAAAATTTATTTGCCCAAAAAGTTCCTTTTTATGAGGTTATGGTTAAGCACAGGCAAAAAGTTTGGCAACATCCGGAATCTGGATTGTTGGGTGGTCGTATTGAAAAGTTTTTACCAAATGGGTTTATGATTGTAGATATTAATAATTTTAATTGGTTGGTAGATGCAAAAGAAGCTAAATTTTTTGGAATAAAAGAATTAAAAATTGGAAATGTTGTTGGATTAACCGGAGAGAAGATTGCAGAAGGCTTATTTAGGGCAGATATCGTTAAACTAAAAGGAATAGGTGGGCTAATGCTGAATCGTTAAAATGAAAGAAAAAGTAGTTAGTTTGCGTATTACTGTTTATAAGGTTAAAAAGTGTACACACAAATAACCAAATAATTAATTCATAACTTATTTTAATATATGAATAGAAAAAATATCATTTTAGGTGGTGTTGCAGTAGCTATGGCTACAGTAGTAGGAGCTAGCGCAGTTAGCGCACATTTTGAAGGTAATACAAATCAAGCAAGAGCTGAATTATCTCCAGAGAAGCGTGCAGAGATATCACAAATCTTTGAAACAAAAGATTATAGTGCGTTTAAAACTCATTTAGAAGAAATGGGAAACACAAACTTGTTAGAAAAAATCACAGAAGACAATTTCAATAAGTTTCTAGAAATGAGAAAGCTTATGGAAGCTGGTGATAAAGACGGTGCTAGAACTATTGCAGACGAATTAGGGTTAGAAGGACAAGGTAGAGGAATAGTAAAAGGTGTTCACAAAGGAAATTTTGTTCGTTAAACTCAAAAATAAATAATTAACATAAAAACAAAAACACCGTTTAAAAACGGTGCTTTTGTTTTTATGTTTGGCGACAGTTTTTGTAAATGGTATATTAAAGGGACTGTCGTCAAACACGCTTTTGTTAAACCTTGCAATGAGGTAAAGAACAATGAGTCGTAGAAAAGATGGAGTAGCAAGAAATAGGAAGATTTGGAAAGAGGAAGTTCGACGTGTTTACGGTTCGAAATGTATAATTTGTGGTTCTTTTGAAAATATAGAAATTCACCACATTATTTCCAGAAGAAATCAAAATGTTTGCCGTTACATCCCAAATGGCGTGCCACTTTGTCATGACCATCATGCTGTAAATGAAAAATCGGCACACAAAGACCCTGACTGGTTTGAAGAGTTTATCCTTGGTTGTAGGGGAAAAGAATGGGAAGAAGATCTTATTGCAAAAAGTAATGGTGAATATTAGACATAATTATAAGAGGTGTACAAAACCACACCTCTTTTTTATTTTTATAGACATATAGCTTTAAAAAAAGCATATTATTCTTATGAATTAAATTGTAATAAGTTATATATAGAAATATGAAAAAAATAAGTTTATTAGCAACCCTTTCTTTTATTATTTTACTTGGGGCTGGGTGTAGTCCAGAAGTATTAGAGCAAACAAAAGAAGAAAATGTTTTAGCATCATCTACAGCAGAAGAAGCGCAACAGCAATTTGTACCAGAAACAAAAAAAGAGGTTGTGGAAGAAAATAAAGAACCTTCTTCTCAGGAGCAGGGAGTTACTCTATACAAAGGTTCGTGGTTTGATATTTATTATCCATCAAATTTCATTGCTCGCCCTACAGAGCCCGTGAATAATGCTACAGATCTTAAAATTCTGGGTGTAGCGCTAAGAAAAGAGGTAATTACAGATGAGGCATATTTTGTTTCCAATGATGGAAGTGTTGAATTTTTTGTATTTTCGCCACTATGGGCCGGGGATCCTAAAAATTACTTAATTGTTGCATCAAATGAAGAATTGGTTAATGAAACAATAGATGAAAAAAGGGAAATTGATTATCCTAATCAGTTTGGTGACGATATTACTCGTTGGGTAACCATAAGAGCAAAAGATGGTTCTTATTATCGTTCTTATTTCTCAATATATGAGCTGGTAGGTACTGGAAGCGATGTTCATCATGTATTTGGTATAAAATATAAAGATAGTGAATCTTACGAAAAATACAAAAAATCATATGTTGATTTTAAAACATCTTTGCGTCAATATAGTGATTAAGTTTTTTAAAATAATTAACTAAAATAAAATACAGTCTAAGTGACTGTATTTTATTTTGTCAAAAGGTTGTATTTTATACCATTATTAAGGTAATATGAATATAAAAGTAATTTATAATCTAATAACTATGTCACAAACATTAAAAATTGTTCTTGCTGTAATTATCACTGCAACTGTTGTAGGTGGTGGTTTTTATTTTTGGCAACAACAAAAGTACCAGCAACCTATATTAAATATCGATAACTCGCTACCTACAGAAAATGTCGAAAATTCTTCAACCATCACAATAATGGTTCCAGAGAATTATACTTTGTATAAACAAGAAATGACAGAGTTTGCACAAGTAGGAGGTATTGATCCTTTGAACAATATTAAATTTGAAAAGAAGGTAATAAAAATACCACTTACCACCGACCTTATAAAAGCAAGCGCACAAGCTGCCGCCGAGGAAATTGCACCAAGCGGTGGTCCTGCAAAAGCATCAATCGCGTATTTAAAGGTACAAAATAAGACAGCATATGTTCTTTTAGATATAGACTTAGATGGGTGGGCAGGTGTTTCAGCTAGTTTAGCGATTATACATCCACTTGTTGAAAAAACTTTATTGCAATTTCCAGAAATAAATAAGGTTGTGTTTGGTTATGCTCCGGGAGACAGATAAAAATCATCGCAACATCATATACTAATAAACGTTATACAAAATAATATAAAATTTCCTTAGATTATTTTTTATTTTCCTTATGAAAACCATAACAAAACTTTTTCTGCTCTTATCTCTCGTGATAACTTTTGGAATAAGTGTTGCGGGTAACGTAGAAGCAACAATGCCACAAATATATCCAATCTGGGGATACAATAGTCAAGACCATATTTGCCAAATAAAACAAGAATTAGAGGGTGGTATTATTAGAGAAAATTTATCTGGAGACTATTGGAATATAAGAGAATGTAGACGTGATAATTCAGAAATAATTTTCTACACAGGTACTGGTATTCTAGTTTGGTTTGGAATTTTAATGTTTGCAGTTTTGATGCACTATTTCATTTTCCCAAAATTGGAAAAACGTACAAAAGTAGAAAAAGTTTTGTTTTTCCTTCAAGATGTAGTAATCATAGGTATAATTTTATTTTTTGTTGTTTTACAACAGCATTATTTTAATATTCCTAAAGCTGTTTATCCGTATCCGTCAGATATAGACCATATAATATACTCAACATTTATTATGGGGCAGTTTCCTATCATGTTCGCCGGGGCTTATGTCATAATATCTTCGATAAGGGCAGTTTCCATGTATCGAAAAAATAAAAAATAGTCCATTTTTTTACTAAAATAAGATAAATTAATAATCAAAAACACAGCCATTTAAGCTGTGTTTTTGTATCTGCAGAGGGAGGTAGAGCTTATCAGGACTGAAAGTTAAATTAGATCTTTAAATTTTTTTACTAGCTCATCACCACCGAAAGCCCAAATTTCTTTTAATATTTCTAGTTGACAATGTATTTTTCTACTTCTTGGAGTCATTATAAAAGGAGGTTAATCCGGCTGTCTTTTTTCTAGTATTTCTTTAGGTGGTGTATACTTGTCATGAGAACCACGTCTCATGTCTTTTTTAATAAAACCTAATTTTATTAAAGACTTTATACATTGTTTTCTGTTGAAATCTTTTTGCCCCATATTACATCAAACAGTTTGTATCGCATTCTCTACTGTGTTTAGTGTAAAGGTTCCATAGCCATCTATATTGAGCTGATTATGAACCAAATCGCCTTCTTTTTTAGGAACATCATAATAAGTCAAAACAGCATCATTAAATTTTTCTAATAAATCTTTACCATTTTTAGCTTCGGTAATAAGTCCTGGTAATTCTTGGCAAGTCAAAACAAAATAACCATCTTTTGTTATTCGAATTCCAAGATTAAAACTATCTGGAATATTGTATTTTTTTTATTTCTAGCATTGTTTTTCCTGGATAGAAAAAACGATAAATTTTATTCCACATAATACTTAATTTAATTCATTGATATTATATCAATCTTTTATGTTAGTGTAGGACAATAAAACTTATCAAAACTAAAATTGCTATTTGAATTTAACAGAAGATTTTAAAGTTTTTGTATAAAAATGTAAAATATATTTGAGATTTTTTGATATATCAAAAGTTTGTATTTTATTCCATTATTAATGTAAGATGGATATAAAAGTTCATATAAAATTAGTTGTGCAAAATGCCTCCGCTTCGCTCCGTCATTTCGCACAACGCGCGGCGGT
>CAZHUL010000046.1:0-6460 GCA_964535435.1 uncultured Gammaproteobacteria bacterium
GGAAAAGTTCTAGATAACTCTAGAATCCAAGCATCTTTACCTACTATCAAGTATTTAAGTGAAAATGGAGCAAAAGTTATAATAATTAGTCATTTAGGAAGACCAAAAGGCAGAATTGATGAAAATTTGCGTTTAGACGACGTTGCTGGAGAACTTTCTGATTTGTTGGGAAAAAAGGTAAATAAGTTTTCAAATTATTTTGACGAAGATGTAAAAAGCGGAATTGATAAAATGCAAAATGGCAAAGTAGCGATGCTTGAAAATATAAGATTTTCACCAAACGAAGATGGAAACAAAGGAACTTTGGCAAAAGATTTGGCAAGTTTGGGAGACATTTTTGTTTTGGATGGTTTTTCTGTTTCTCACCGAGCGGACGCTTCTGTTGTGGGTATTCCAAAATTTATTCCAAGTTATGTGGGTTTTTTGGTAGAAAAAGAATTAAAAAATTTAAATAAAGTTTTGGAAAATCCAGAGAATCCTTTTGTAGTTGTTTTGGGAGGCGCAAAATCAGAAACAAAAATTTCACTCATTGAAGGGTTATCTGAAATAGCAGATTTATTTTTGGTAGGGGGCGCTGTTGCAAATAGTTGTCTAAAAAAACTGGGTTATGGAGTCGGTAATTCTTTGAATAGTGATTTTGAAAGCAAAAAAATAATGAGCTTAATTGAAGAAAAAAAGATAATTTTACCGGTTGATTTTGTAGTTGGAGAAAAAGACGGATCAAAAAATAATGTGGTAAATGTAGGAAAAAATCCTCACAGTATATGTTTGAATAATAATGTAATTTTAGACGTTGGCCCAAAAACTAGAGAGCTTTTTGCAAATAAATTACAAAATGCAAAAACAATTTTGTGGAATGGCTCTTTAGGATATTTTGAACAAAAACCTTATGATGAAGGAACAAATGATCTAATAAAAAATATTGTTAAAGTCTCAAATCAAGGTTCCTTTAGTGTGGCTGGTGGGGGAGAAACTACAGAAATTATAAAAGATTTAGGTTTTGAAAAACAATTTGGTTTTATATCTACAGGTGGTGGGGCAATGTTGGAATATTTATCAGGAAAGAATTTGCCAGGATTGGAAATACTTGAATAGATATCTTGTTCTACCGTTTTATTTGTTCTATTACTTTGCTTGTTCTAAATGTTCTAAATTTATTTTTACTTAATTCTTAGGTCTTAGTTCTTTCTTTCTATAATTTGTTAGTATGCCCAAAAAAGTTTATAATATATATAGTAACTTTTAATTAAAAAAATATGCCAGAAATAAAAAATGGTCCAAAAATTTTAGAAAAAATGAAAATGAATAATTGTCCACATCAAGCTAGCATGACAAAAAAAATAATTGCAGTGTTGTTTGGTATTTTGTTGTTATATTCAATTGTTTTGGTTGGCACAATGATTAGAAATAACATGCAAAAGTATAATTACATTGGGCAAGCAGATCGTTCTGAACGGACTATAAGTATTCAAGCTTCTGGGAAATCTGTTGTTGTTCCTGATATTGCAACCATCACAATGGGGGTTGTTTCAGAAGAAGCTACTGTTGCGATAGCTCAAGAAAAAAATACAGAAATAATGAATAAATTATTTCTACAACTTGATGATTTGGGAATTGATCGTAAAGATGTAAAAACACAAAACTACTCAGTTTATCCTAGATACGATTATAAAGATGGTGGAACTTTATTAGTTGGATATACTGTTAACCAAGATGTTGTTGTAAAAGTTAGAAAAGTAGAGGATTCTGGAAAAGTTTTGGCTTTGGCCGGAGAATTAGGTTTAAATAGAGTCGGTGGTATAGATTTTTCAATTGATGATCCGGAAGTTTATAAAAATCAAGCGCGACAAGATGCTTTGGCTAATGCTTTGGAAAAGGCAAATGTAATAGCCGGGGCTTTAGGTTTGAAAGTGGTTGGTTTAATTTCGTATAATGAGTATGAACAAAGCAGTATGGTACCTTATTATTCAATGAGTTCCGGAATGGGTGGGGAAATGGATACTAAAGCTATGCCTCCAACCGTAGAAACTGGAACCTCTGATGTAATTATGAATGTAAATGTTTTGTTTGAAATTCGTTAAGCTATAAAAGTTATGATTAAAAAGACCATCATAAAATCGATAAGCGCAAGAGAGATTTTAGATTCACGCGGAAATCCAACTATTGAGGCGGAGGTTCTTTTGGCAGATGGTTCAATAGGTGTTGCAGCTGTGCCAAGTGGTGCTTCTACTGGTGTACACGAGGCTGTTGAGTTGCGTGATGGTGGTAAAAGATATGGAGGGAATGGGGTATTGAAGGCAGTAGAAAATGTAAACAAAAAAATAAATAAACTTTTGAAAGGTGAAGATGCTCTAAAACAAAGGGAGTTAGATAGAATGATGATAGAATTGGACGGAACAGAAAACAAAGGAAACTTGGGTGCAAATGCAATTTTGTCTGTTTCTTTAGCTTTGGCTCGTGCTTGTGCCCAATCAAAAAAAGTACCATTATACAAATATATTCGCAGTACTTTTAAATTGCAGGAAAAAGTTTGGCGAATGCCAGTCCCGACAATGAACGTATTGAATGGTGGAAGGCACGCAGACAATGGACTATCTGTTCAAGAGTTTATGTTGGTTCCTATCAAAGGAAATTTTGCTGAAAAAGTAAGAATTGGTTCAGAGGTATTTCATGCACTAAAGGAACTTTTAAAAGAAAAGAAACTAGGTATTGCTGTTGGAGACGAAGGCGGTTTTGCGCCAAAATTAGCTTTTAATGAAGAAGCTTTAAAACTTCTGATGAAAGCCATAAGTAATGCCGGTTATAAACCGGGTAAAGATGTAATGCTCGCATCAGATATTGCTGCTTCTGAGTTCTATAAAAATGGAAAATATTTTTTTAGTAATCAACACAGTGGAATTAGCGCCGAAGAAATGGCGAAAATTCTAGTTGGTTGGCTTAGAAAATATCCTTTTATTTCTTTGGAAGATCCTTTTGCAGAAGATGATTGGGAAAATTGGGCAAAATTTACACAAGAAGTTGGTAAAAAGGCCATTATTATTGGAGACGATTTGTTTGTGACAAATGTAGAAAGATTAAAAAAAGGAATAGAAGAAAAAGTTGGTAATGCAATTTTAATTAAATTAAATCAAATAGGTTCTCTTAGCGAAACAATCGATGCTATTTATTTGGCAAAGAAAAATAAATATAAAATTTCTGTTTCTCATCGTTCTGGCGAAACATGTGATACCTTTATTGCAGATTTGGCAGTTGCTGTGAATGCTGATTTTATAAAAACAGGATCTCTTTCTCGTTCTGAAAGGGTTGAAAAGTATAATAGATTGATGAAGATTGAAAGTGAATTGAAATAATTTATGCCGATTGAAAAAAAGAAAAAAACTACACTTCTTGTTATTTTGGACGGTTTTGGTTTGACTAATTTTAAAGATATTGGCAATGCGGTAACACCAAAAACAGCTCCAAGTATATTTAAGTACATTAAAAAATACCCAAGCACAACTTTAAAAGCTTCTGGAGTAGATGTTGGTTTACGTATAGGACAAGTAGGTAATTCTGAAGCTGGACATTTTAATATTGGTGCTGGAAGAGTTGTAGAGCAAGATTTAGAAATAATATCTCGTGCAATTGAAGATGGTACTTTTTTAAAGAACTTAGCGTTTAAGCAAGCGCTTTTTCATGCTAAAAAGTATAATTCAACAGTTCATATTTTTGGTATTTTAACTGATGGCCAGTCTGCCCATGCTTGTCCGGAACATTTATATAAACTTTTGGAATTTTTTAGAAAAGAAAAACATAAAAAAATTGCAATACATTTATTTACAGATGGAAGAGATGCTCCCCCAAATTCGGCGATTGAATATTTGGATGACCTTAAACAACATCTTAAAAATGGGGAGAAAGTTGCCAGTATAACAGGTAGATTTTATGCGATGGATAGAAACAAAATATGGGAAAGAACAGAAAAGGCCTACAATCTAATAGTTTCAGCCGAAGGTGATTTTGTTGCCACAAGTCCTGAAAATGCAATTGCGGGAGCTTATAGTAGAGGAGAAACAGATGAATATATAAGGCCTACAATAATAGTAGATAAAAAGGGAATACCTATCGCAAAAGTACAAGATAATGATGTTGTGTATTTTTATAACGCAAGAAGTGACAGGGCAAGACAACTAACAAAAGCTTTTGTTCAAGCAGATTTTCAAAAACAAAATAAAGGAGCTTTCAGAAGAAAAAATAAACCTAAAAATATTCGTTTTGTGGCTATGACTGATTTTGGTCCGGATTTAGAGGGTGTATTAACAGCTTTTCCTAGCCCAGATATAGAAATGCCATTAGCAAAAGCTATTGGTGAAGAATATAAACAACTCTATATTTCTGAAACAGAAAAATATGCCCACATAACTTATTTTATAAATGGTGGACACAATACTCCTGTAAATGGTGAAGACAGAGAAATGGTAAAGTCTGGAAAATATTATTCTTATGCTAAAAAGCCACAAATGCATTCCAAAGAGATGACGAATATTATTTTAGATTATATAAAAAAAGATAGATATAATTTTATTTGTGTAAATTATCCAAATGCCGATATGATAGCTCATACTGGCAACCTTAAAGCAGCAAAAAAATCTGTGAATTATTTAGATAAACAAATTAAACGTTTGGTAAAGTCTGTTTTAAAAAAGAACGGTCAACTGTTAATTATCGCAGATCACGGAAATGCAGAAGAAATGATTTATAAAAAAACAAAAGGAGTAAGAACAGAACACACAGCAAATCCTGTACCGTGTATTTTTGTTTCAAAAGGTTTAAAAGGTATTAAATTAAGAAATGGTGGAAGGTTGGCAGATGTTGCTCCAACATTATTAAAAATGATGAATATCAAAAAACCTAAAGATATGACAGGTAAATCTTTATTTTAACTAATTATTACTATATGGCAGATAGACCAAAGCCAGTTGTATTGGCTGTACTAGATGGTTGGGGTGTTGCTCCAGATCATAAAGGAAATGCAATTACGCAAGGTAAAACTCCAAATTTTGACAAATTTATTCAAGAATATCCTGTTATGACTCTGGCTGCCTCTAGTTCAGAAGTTGGTCTTTCTTATGGAGAAATGGGAAATTCTGAAGTCGGGCATTTGAATATTGGCGCAGGCAGAGTTTACTACCAAACACTTCCTAGAATAAATAAAAGTATTGAAGATGGAACTTTTTTTGAAAATGAGGCTTTTTTGAAAGTAGCCGAACAGATAAAAAGTAATAAATCAGCGTTACATTTAATAGGTTTGGTGAGTCCCGGAAATGTTCACGCTTCTGATAAACATTGCTATGCACTTTTGGAATTTGCCAAGAGACAAAAAATAAAAAATGTTTTTGTACATATAATTATGGATGGCCGTGATGCACAATATAATGCAGGAATTAATTTTGTGCAAGAATTACAAGCTAAAATGAAAGAACTTGGAGTTGGTAAAATTGCTTCTTTGACTGGCAGGTATTTTGCATTGGATAGAGATAATAGATGGGAAAGAGTAGAAAAAGCATACAAAGCTATGGTAGAGGGAATTTCTGAAAATTACACAAATAACCTAACAAAAACAATTCAAGATTTTTATGATAAGGAAATTTTTGATGAAGAGTTTCCTCCAACGGTGGTTGGTAAAGAAGGAAGTCCAGAAATCACAATAAAAAGTGAGGATGGGGTAATATTCTTTAATTTTAGACCAGATAGGGCAAGACAACTTACCCAAGCTTTTGTTTTACCAGGATTTGATAAATTTGAAAGACAATATTTGAAAGGGTTAAATTTTGTAACAATGACTGAATATGAAAAAGAACTTCCTGTAGATGTTGCTTTTCCACCAGATATAGTTAGGAATTGTTTAGCAGAAGTTGTGAGCAAGGCTGGTTTAAAGCAGTATCATATAGCAGAAACAGAAAAGTATGCACATATAACATTCTTTTTGAACGGTACAGTTGAACAAGCTTTTTCAAATGAAGACAGGGAGATAGTACCATCACCAAAAGTCGCATCTTATGACAAAGCGCCAGAAATGTCTGCCCCAGAAATTACAAAAAAAGTTATCAAAGCTATTGAATCAGATGTTTATGATGTAATTTTTATGAATTTTGCGAATGCAGATATGGTAAGTCATACTGGAGATTTTGAAGCGGCCAAACAAGGTGTGGAAGCAGTAGATAAAAGTTTAGGGAAAATAGCAGAATATGTTTTAGCAAAAGATGGTGTACTTTTAATTACAGCAGACCACGGGAATGCCGAAGAAGTTGTGAATTTACAAACAGGAGATAAAGTGAAAGAACATAGCACAAATCCTGTACCATTTATAATTGTTGGCAATGAGTATAAAGGACAGGCTGGTTTAGCGGGAGATCCACCAGAAGGAGACTTAAGTCTTATGACACCGGTTGGGATGCTTGCAGATGTTGCCCCAACTGTT